>JAGQRJ010000672.1 GCA_020425635.1 Planctomycetota bacterium
CCTCCCGGTAGTTCTCGAGGGCGCCAGGGAGGTTCCCCAGCGCTTGCTCTGCTTGACCGACCGTGTCGTACGCCGCCGCGAGGCTGCTCGCGTAGAGCGCGTTGTTCGGGTCGCGACGCGCGAGCTCCAGGGCCACGGCCAGCTCTTCGCGGAACACCTCCAGCGCTTGCTCGCGCCGTCCGAGCGCGAGGTAGACCTGCCCCAGGCGGTCGAGGTTGATCGTGAGGTCGGCGCGGTGAGCCGCGCTCTTGGGGTCGGCCTCGACCTGGACCTGGGTCGCGCGCAAGGAGGCCTCGTAGGCTTCGAGCGCCAACGGCAGCTCTCCGCGGTCCCGGTAGACGTCGCCCTGCAAGCTCAGGGTCCGCGCCAAGCGGCTGTGGGCGTTCACCAGGCGCGGGTCCTGGGCGATCAGGCGCTCGCTCGCCGCGCGGGCGTCGGCGCACAGCTTCAAGACCTGGTCCGGGTGCCCGAGTTCGTAGTGCAGCGCGGCGACCTGATTGAGCGACGCCGCCAGGTTCAGGAGGTTTCCGGCCGTGGGGTTGGCCTCGCTCTGGGCGCGTCGGATGTCTGCGCAGCGCGCGAGGACCTCCAGCGCCTCGTTGAACCGACCTTGCAGGCGGTGCAGCTCTCCCACGTGCTGCAGGCTGATCGCGCGGTCGTCCTGAAAGTTGGCGTTGCCGCTGTCGGCCGCGGACAAGCGCTCGCTGACCGACTGGGCCTCGAGCGCCAGCTCGAGCGAGCGATCGACGAGGCCTCGCGTGCGCAGCACCTCGCTCAAGGCCTGGAGCACGGTGAGCAGGTCGCGTGTGGCCTGCAGCGAGTCGGGTTGCGCCTGCAGGCGCGCGCGGCTGAGGGTCAGCGACTCTTCGAGCGCGGCTTGTCCAGCCTCGAGCTGCCCGAGGCGTGTGCGCTCTTTCCCCAGCCGGTTGAGGGCGAGGGTCATGGTGCGCTGTGCATGGTCGGTGTCCTTGCCCGCCTTGGCGAGCTCACGCATCAGGGTCAGCGCACGCGCGTAGGTGTCGACCGCCGACTGGCCGTCTCCGAGGTGGGCCTGGACGTCGCCGATCCCGCACAAGACGCCAGAGAGCGCGCGCGGGTAGCGCGGTTCGTCGGGATCCTTGGCGCGCAGGCGGGCGCAGATCGACTCGGCCCGGCCCAGGAGCTCCAGGGTGCGCTGCAGGTGGCCTTGCTCCTTCTCCACCTGCGCCAGACCGTAGAGGCTCAGCTCCAGGCGTAGCAGCGAGGGCGCGTCGTCGGGGTGCGCCTCGAGCAGGCGCTCGGCGACCGCGACCGCGGTCGAATAGGCCTCGCCGGCGCGCGGGGTCTCCCCCGCCGAGAGCGCCAGGTCGCCGATCAAGCGCCAGGCGTCGACCTCCTCGAGGGATGCGCGCGGCGCGCCTGGGTCTTGGGTTTCCTGCAGCTCCTCGAGCTTCTCGAGGGCCGTGCGCTGCAAGCGGCCGAGGGCCTCGCGGATCGGAGCGCCCGGCATGTCGCCGAGCTGGAACTCGACCTCGTGCACGAGAACGCGCACCGCGCCCCGCGCGATCTCGGCCCGCCGCTCGGCCCGCTCGGCTTGCCGCCGAGCCTCCGCCGCCTCGTGCTCCGCGCGCTCGGCCTCGCGCTCCGCGCGCTGACGCTCCCGCTCCGCGTCGATCTGCGCGGCCTGCGCGGCGTCGCGTTCACGCTTGAGCCCTTGCAGGAAGAGCAGCGTGCTCACCGCGAGCACGACCCCCGCCGCGGCGAAGGTCAGGGTCAGCCCCCGGGCGAGGGTCGGGTTTCGCCGGATCCACTTCCGCCCGCGCTCGAACATCCCCGGGCGACGGGCGAGGATCGGTTCGTGGCCGAGGAAGCGCCCGAGCTCGTCGGCCAGCGCCTTGGCCGTGGGATACCGCGCGTCGGGCTCCTTCTCGAGGCAGGTGAGGCAGATCGTCTCCAGGTCGCGGTCGACCTCGGGGCGCAGCGCGCGCGGGGTCGCAGGATCCTGCTCGACCACCGCCCGCAGGAGCTGAGGCAGACGCGGCTCTTGAAAGGGCGCGTGGCCCACGAGCATTTCGTAGAGCGTGGCCCCCAGCGAGTAGACGTCGGCGCGGCGGTCCACCCGCGCTTGCTCCCCCTGGGCCTGCTCGGGCGACATGTAGGCCGGAGTCCCCATGATCTGTCCGCTGACCGTCGGCCCCTCGTCCTCGCCCTCGACCTCTTTGGCCAGGCCGAAGTCGGTCAGCAGCGCCGTCCCGTCCTGGGCGAGCAGCACGTTGGCGGGCTTGAGGTCGCGGTGCAGGAGGGCTTGGGTGTGCGCGTAGTGCAGCGCCTCGGCCACGCTGCGCGCGATCCGCGCGGCCTCCGCCGAGTCGAGGGGCCCCTCACGTCGGATCCGGGCGGCGAGGGACTCGCCCTCGACGTAGTCCATCACGAGGTACGGGCGGCCCTCCTCTTCGCCGACCTCGTGCACCGTGACCACGTTCGGGTGCCGCAAGCGGGCCGCGGCGCGGGCCTCGATCTGGAAGCGTCGCAGGCGCTCCGGGCTGTCTTCGCTCCCCGGGCGCAGGAGCTTGATCGCGACCTTACGACCGAGGGACGCGTCGTCGGCGACGCACACGATCCCCATGCCGCCCTCGCCGATCACCTCCAGGACCTTGAAGCGCGTCGAGCTCAGCAGGTCCTGGGGATCCTCCTCGCGCTGGTCCTCGTGGCGCGCCAGGCCTCGGCGCAGGCGGGAACGCCAGCCTCGCGGGGCCGCGCTCCCCGGGGTCTCGGGGACGTCGACCGTCTCGTCGGTGGGTCGTACGTCCTCCTCCCCTGCGGGCGCCCCCGCGGGCACCCCGTCTGGCCCGGCCAGGTCGGGACGCGGCTCCTCGCTCGCTCTCCTTGGATCGTCTGCCATGTCCGCTCCGCCTGCATTGGACCCCTTGGCGTCGCGCGTGGCCAGGAGAACCCGCCGCTACGGGGGAGAGGCGCCCCGCCTCTCGGCGGGGCGCCCCAGGGTGGAGCTCGGAGCTTCAAGAGGCTCCGAGCCCCGTCGACGGTGGGATTCGAACCCACGTGATTCGGAGTGTCGGTCCGACGCCTTGACCGCTTGGCCACGTCGACGACGACCCTCCTTCGGGGTCCTCTTGAGTGTTGACGCGGGGGTTTCCGAACGTGGCGCTCTGCCGCTGGGCTACCGCTATGACGGCGGTGGGGATTCGAACCCCAGGCTCCTCGTTGCCCCCTCAATGACGCGAGGTTGCGCCGTCGAGGAGACCTGCGCGCGAAGGCGCGCGCGCTGTCGCGCGGCCCTCAGAGCTTGCCCTTGCGAGCCATGAAGCCGATCGCCATGGCGCTCAAGCACGCGCCCGCCGGGAACGCGCGCACCAGCCCGTGCAAGCCCTCCGCGTTGGGGTGGAAGTCGATCAGGCACGCGGGGATCG
>JAGQRJ010000673.1 GCA_020425635.1 Planctomycetota bacterium
CGCGCCGACGGGGGGCGGCGGCGCGCTCGCGCCTGCGCCGACCCGGAAGGGATCCTGCGGGGTCAAGGGCGCACCCCAGGCGCCGTCGAAGCCGCCCTCGGCTTCGAAGCCCCCCGGCGCCGCCACGGGCGTCGAGTGCACCTGGCTCACCAGGGCGTGCAGGCCCTCAGGGGTGAACACACGCAGCATGAGGGCCTTCCCCAGACGCACCGGGGTGCCGTAGCTGAGGGTGGTCGGCTGCTCCTTGGGCACGCGCTGTTCGTGGAGGAACACCCCGTTCGAGGAGCGGTCCATGAACTGCCAGGCCTGACCCGTCCAGGCCATGACCATGTGCAGGCGCGAGACCGCGGCGTGATCGAGGAGCACGGTCGCGCGCGCGTCGCGGCCCACGGGGACCGGCTGGTTGGTCGCGCGCGGGAGGAAGACGTACGAGGCAAGTCCGTGCAGGTCGTGCTGGTAGTCGCGTCCAGGCTCATTGGGCTCGAGGACGACGACGTCTTGCTCGGGGCGGCTGGCCGCGAAGGAGACCGCGTCGGAAGACTGGATCTCGGCCAGGAGGTCGGAGACAGGAGGCAACGCCATGGGTCTCAGCTTAGTTCCGTGCGCCACGACGCGCCACGTCGCGCGCAGAGCAATTCTTGACGACGCCGCGCAGCGCGGATCACCGGGCGCGACCACGCTTGGGCGCCTGCGCCGCGCGCGGGTCCTCGGGCCAGGCGTGCCGCGGGTAGCGCCGCCCGAGCTCCCTCCGCGCCGCGGGGTAGTGACGCTCCCAGAACCCAGCGAGGTCGCTGGTCACCGAGACCGACTGCCGGTTGGGCGCCTGGAGGTGCAGCACGAGCGGGACGCGCCCCTCACCGACGGTGGGCCCCGCGCTCATGCCGAAGAAGTCCTGCAGGCGGGAGGCGACCCAGGGCTCCCGCGACGACTCGTAGTTGACCCGCAGCCGCCGCCCGCCGCGGAGGGTCACGTGGCTGGGCGCGAGGCGCTCGAGGCGCGCGTAGCCCGCGGGTCCGAGGGCCGCGGTGAGCGTGGTCAGCGGGTCGAGGGCGCGCAGCTCGGCGAAGGAGGCGCAGCCCTCGCAGAGCGACGCAACCAGACCCTCGGTCGACTCGAGGGGAGGCAGGCTCGGGTCGAGCTGGCGCGCGAAGGCCACACGCTTGCGCAGCCCCTCGAGCTGCTCGGGGTCCCAGATCGCTTGCAGCCGCCGCGTGGCCGCTTCAGCGAGGACCCGCTGCACCGCCTCGGGCGCGCCGTCGGTCGGCCCCTCGTCGAGGCTCAGCCCGCCGAAGCGCACCCGCCAGCGCGCCTCGACCTTCTCCCGGGCCTCGTCGAAGGTCACCTGCTCGTCCTCCTCGATCGAGTCGGGGAACAGCTCGAGCAACCACTCGGGCTGAATCGCGCTGGCGACGTTGACCCGGATCCCGCGCGGCGTCGCGTGGGCGCTCAGCGCGAGCAACCACGGGGCGCTGCGCACCACGCTCTCCTCGGCGAGCTGGGCCGCCCCCCCCGCAGCCAGGGCCAGCCCGCGCTCGCCCTGCCGACGCGCGACGCGGTCGGGGTGCCCCGCCAGGAGCGCAAGCCGCAGCTGAACCTCCGGA
>JAGQRJ010000102.1 GCA_020425635.1 Planctomycetota bacterium
CGGCGCCCCGGGCCCCAGCCGCGGAGAGCGCCCCGCCGGCGTCAGGCCTGGCGCCGCTCGCGCCGGGGCGCGTGCTCCAGCGCGCGGGGGACGACCTCTTGATCCTGGCCCTCGACGACGTCTCGGGGGAGCTGATCGTCGAGCGCGTCTACCGCTTGACCCAAGACTCCGGTCGCTACTTGAGCCAGCCCGGCAAGCGCAACCCGCATGGCTACTACCTCGACGACCGCTCCGTCCAGGCCCTCGAGGACCTCGCGCAGCGGATCGCGAACCTCGAGCGCACGGTGGCCGCGGCGGTCGATCAGGACGCGACCCTCGAAGACGCCGAGGCGCGCGCGCTGGCGGTGATCGAGGTCGGCGGCGCGCCCCAGCTCGCCAAGCACCTCAGCGGCCCCATGAGCAGCGCGCGGGCCTCGGTGGCGCGGCTCGCGGTGACCCTGGCGCTGGCCGAAGAGGGCTACCTGATCGCCGTCGATCCCCTGGCGGGGTTGATCGACGCGCACTCGGACAACGCGCCCCTGGTGGCCCGACTCGCGGGCCTGGGAGCGAAGCTCACGGGGCTCAGGCTCGCGACCCTCAGCCCCGCGGCCGCCGCCGATCGCCTGCGCGCGTGGGCGCTCGAGCACCCGCTCCCCGACCGCTACGCCCGGGTGCGTTGAGGCGAGCGAGGCCCGAGCTCAGCGCAGCTCGACGTCGGCGACCAGCGCGTAGTGGTCCGACGGCCAGCGGTCGTCGATCTTGTCCTCCATTTTGACGACCCGCAGCGCGCGGGTGGGCCCGCCGAGCAGGATCCAGTCGATCCGCTCCTGGGTCTGCAGCCCGCGGAAGCCAGAGAAGGTCCCGGGCGACTTGGCGACCGTCTTGCCTTCTTTCCAGGCGTCGCGGAGCTTGACCTCGCCGTCGGTGAGCACGCGGTAGGGGTCGGTCCCCTCGCCGGTGTTGAAGTCGCCCGAGATCACGACGTGGATCTCCTCGGCGTCCTTGCCGCTGACGCGAGCCTTGAGCCAGTCGGCCATGACCTCGGCGCCGCGCCGGCGAATGTCGTCGCGGTTGCCCTCGGCGAGGTGCGTGTTGAGCACGAGCACCTGGTGGCTCTTGTTGGCCTTGGGGACCAAGAGCGCCCAGGTCACGACCCGGGGGTACTTGTCGCGCCACGTGTTGCTGCCCGGGACGTCCGGGGTGTCCGACAGCCAGAACGAGCCGCTGTCCTTGACCTTGAACACGTCCTTCTTGTAGAGGATCGAGCAGCGCTCGCCCGAGCCCGTGGCGTTGCGCCCGCGGCCAATGAACTCGTAGTCGGTGAGCTTGGGCTGCAGGTCTTCGATCTGGTGCGTCTTGTCTTCCTGCAGGCACACGACGTCGGGGTCGGCCTGCTGCACGGACTTCACGATCAGGTCGACGCGGTTGGCCCAGCGGTTCTGGCCGTCGTTCTCGAAGTCGTAGCGAATGTTGAAGGTCATGTGACGCATGCGCATCTTGCGCTTGCGACTCCTCGCGGACGCGTCTTGCGGCAGCGCGGCAAGGGTGAGCAGCAGGCCCAGGGCCAGGATCCACCAGTGCTTCATGGGGTGTTCTCTCACGCTCGAGGGTGATTCGTTGGGCTGAGTCTAAGCAGACGGGACCCAGAACCTACCCCCTTTCCGATGAGATTACGCATTCGTTACGCACACGCTAGGCCATGCCATTGTGCGACTTACGCACAGAAGCCGCCGCCGTCCCGATAACGGGAGACGACGGCGGCGGTTATGGCCCAGGCCCGGCCAGACGGCCGGGCCCCGCGTCTGGGAGGGCTAGCGGCCCCCTTCGCGCATCCAGTCGGGGTAGTAGGGCGAGGTCGATCCGCCGAACACCGGCCGGGTGGGGATCACCCCCACCCCGAACGCGGGCTCGACGACCCGGTGAACCTTTCCGTCGGCCGGCAAGGTCACCTGGGAGACCGCCCCCGAGGGCCACTCGACCCGGACCTCGTGGGGGCCCGCCGCGCGGCCCACGCCGAAGTGCAGGATCGGCTCGGACTGGGACGAGGTCCCGTGGGCGACGTTGACCTGGCGAACCTGGGGCACCGCGCCGCCGCTGCCGGAGAGGGAGGCCGTCGCGCCGACCCCCCAGGTGTCGGAGCGGGTGCCGACGAGGCGCACGCGCACGCTCTTGAAGCGAGGCGGGAGCTCGTTCTTGAACAGCACGGGCTTGGCTTCCGCGGCGCTGACGACCAGATCCAGGTCCCCGTCGCCGTCGACGTCGGCGGTCGCGGCGCCCCACGAGACGTAGGTCCGGGTCTTCGAGCGCTCGGTGACGTCGCGGAACGCGAGGGCGCCGTCTTCGACCGTGCGGTTGCGGTAGAGGAAGGCGTCGTCGTAGACGCTGGTGATGTGCAGGTCCAGGTCCCCGTCGTTGTCGGCGTCGAAGAGCGTGGGGTTGGAGTGGCTCTCCTCGTAGCGGATCCCGAAGCCGTAGGTCGGCGCGCGCCCCGACTCGTGCACCGAGAAGGCCCGACCGGGGTTGTTGAGCAGGACCTGGGTCATGTTGGAGAAGTGCTGCCACCCGGGGTGGGCCAGGTTCGCGGACACGAGGTCGAGGTCGCCGTCGTTGTCGACGTCACCCCAGGACGAGCCGATCGTGTGGCCGTAGCTCCCCAGGCGCTGGGTCCCCGCCGCGCCGGTCGCGTAGGCCTGGTTGATCAGGGAGACCGCGCCGGTCTGCTTGAGTTGATTGATCCAGAGCACGTTCGGCTGCAAGCGGTAGTTGCTGACGAAGATATCCATGTCCCCGTCCTGGTCGTAGTCGGCCATGCTCACCCCGCGCCCCGCGCCGCCGCTGCGGGCCAGGTACGACGCGTCCTGATAGCCGCCGCGTCCGTCGCTGAGGTAGAGCCGATCGAGGGTCCCCGCGTGGCCGGGCTTCTCGTAGTTGGCGACGTAGATATCGGGGTAGCCGTCGCCGTTGACGTCTCCAGCGCCCACGCCTTCGCCGGGGTTGTGGTCGTGGAGGTTCGCCCCGACCTGCTCGCTCACGTCGGTGAAGCGCACGCGCAGGCCGCGAGGGGTCCGGGTGGTGTCGTTGCGCCACAGCCGGTCGGTGTAGTCGTCGCCGTAGGCCGTGGTGAACACGTCGAGGTCGCCGTCGCGGTCGTAGTCGAGGAAGATCGCCGCGCGCGCGCCGCGCAGCATGTTCGAGCCCGTCGCCCACTCGAACTTGCCCGTGCCGTCGTTGAGCAGCAGCTTGCCGCTGAGCAGCAAGTCTGGGTCGCCGTCGCCGTCGACGTCGCCGAAGGCGATCCGTCCGCCGCGGGCGTCGGCGGGAAAGGCCCGGCCGACGTTGCTGCGGGCGAACTCCGGGATCGGCCCCGGGCGGCGCGTCGCGCCCGTCGTCTGCGCCAGCGCCTGCGAGCCGCCCAGGCAGACCGTGAGTGTGAAGAGAAGCGTACTGCGAACTTTGAACATGGGTTTCCTTCCTGTTCCTTCCGTTCGTTCACAGTGCATGAGTCGTACCGGGACGCGTGGAGCGCTAAGGCCTGAAGGAAGGTGGGTACGTCCGTTCTGGACACCCTCTGGGACTGCCCCGGCCCAGTTCGGTCTCGCCGAACGTAGGGTCGGCTTTCCCCGACGCTATTCGGGCCCCAGCTGCTCGAGCAGGCCCTGGGCGCCGGCGTCGTCGGGGTCGAGCTCCAGGGCGCGGCGCAGGTCCTCGCGGGCCCCCGCGACGTCGCCGAGCGAGCGCTTGAGGCTCGCGCGGTTGGCGAAGGTGCTCGCCCTGGGGTCGAGGTCCAGCGCGCGGTCGTAGGCCGCCAGCGCCTCGTGCTTGCTCCCGCGGAAGGTCTGCAGCACACCGAGCGTCTCCCAGGCGCGAGCGTCGTTCGGGTTGTGGCGAATGTGGGTGTAGTAGTCGGCCGTCGCGCCCTCGTGGTCGCCGACGCCGACGCGCGCAGCCGCGCGCAGGCTGTAGAGCAGAGGCTGGTCGGGGTCGTCGCGGAGCAGGCGGTCGTAGTCCGAGAGCGCCGCGGCGAAGTCTTGACGGTTGACGTAGAGCAGCGCCCGGTTGAGGCGCACCTCGCCCAGGCCAGGTGCGAGCTCGAGGGCTCGGTCGAAGTCGGGGAGCGCGGCCTCGAAGTCCTGCCGGGCCCATGCGATCGCCGCCCGCCCCGCATGGATCCGCGCGGAGTTCGGGGCCAGCTCCAGCGCGGCGTTCACGTCGCGCAGCGCCGGCTCCACCTCACCTCGCTGCTGCCGTACCAAGGAGCGCAGCAGGTAGGCTGCGGGCAGCTTGGGGTGCAGCGCGACGTTCTCGTCGGCCACGGCCAGCGCCGCCTTCGTGTCCTGGGTGAGCAGGTGCGCCCGGACCTTCAGCGCGAGCGCGCGGGGAAAGCCCGGGACGAGCGAGAGCGCGTGCCGGGTGGCCGCGAGGCTCGCCTGCGCGTCGAGGCCTTGGAGCTGGGCTTCGGCGACCGCCAACACGTTGAGGACCGCGCGCGGGTTCAGGTCCTGCGCCCGCTCCGCGTCGGCCAAGGCCTCAGGGGCGTGCTTGAGCCGCCCCTGAGCCCGACTCCGCAAGCGATAGCCCTCGGCCCGCTGCGGCGCGTCGCGCACCAGCCGCTCCGCGAGCTCGAGGGCAGCGCGCAGCTCGCCCTGGGCCAGGTGCACGTCGCCGCGCAGCGCGAGGGCGAGGCTCGCGCTGGGGTCGAGCTCGAGCGCGCGCTCGGCGTCGGCCAGCGCCCGCCGCGGGTCGTCGAGGTCGAGCCAGCGCTGGCCGGAGAGCGCGTAGGCGCTGACGCTCCGCGGATCGCCCTCGAGCGCGCGGGCCAGGCTCTCCGCGCAGCCGTCGTAGTCCGCGCTCAGGAGCTGCTCGGTCGCGGTCGCGACCCAGTCGGTGCGCGGCCGCGCCGCGGTCCGCGGGCCGGTCGCGACCTCAGGGTTCGCCTCCGGCGCGGAGGGGGCGAGGACGACCCACGCGCCAACTCCGAGCGCGACGGCCACCACCCCCGCGCCGAGGGCGGGGAGCAGCCAGCCAGGGGTCGCCGCGCCCGGGTCGCCGGCGAGCACGCGCTCGAGCTCCCTCGCCAACGCGCCAGCGCTCGGGGGGCGGTCGCCCGGGGACTTCTCGAGGCAGCGCAGCACGATCGCTTCGACCGCGCGCGGGATCCCCGGACGCAGACGCGACGGGCGGATCGGGCGCTGAGCGAGGGTCGCCTCCGCGACCTGGGTCAGGGTGTCGCCCCAGCAAGGGGGCACCCCGGTCAGGAGCGCGTAGAGGGTCGCGCCCAGCGAATAGACGTCGGTCGCGGGCCCGAGGGCGTGCTTCTGCCCGCTGGCCTGCTCGGGAGACCAGTAGCCCGGTGAGCCCTGCAGCGCCCCGGTCTGCGAGAGGTGGTCGTCGGGAGCGTGCAGGTCCTTGGTCAGGCCGAAGTCTGCGAGCAGGGGCTCCCCGTCGAGGAGCAAGACGTTCCCCGGCTTCACGTCCCGGTGCAGGACCCCCACCTGGTGCGCGTGCTCCAGCGCCCGGGCGACCTTTGCCACGTGGGCCAGCGCCTGCTCGGGCTCCAGCGGTCCGCCGCGATCGAGGAGGTCCTTGAGCGAGGTCCGGGCCAAGGGCACGACGAGGTAGGGCCTCCCCCCGTCGAGCAAACCCACCTCGTGGATCGGGAGAATGTTGCGCTGCCTCAGCCGCGCGAGGGTGTTCGCCTCGCGCTCGAAGCGCTGCAACGACGACGCGCTGGCCGCGGGCTGCAAGACCTTGATCGCCACCTCGCGCTTGAGCCGCGGGTCGTAGGCGCGATACACCGTCCCCGCCGCTCCGCGTCCGAGCTCTTCGCGAACCTCGTAGGCTCCGATCCGATTCATGGCCGGGGGCGTCTCATGCGAGAGGCAGTCTACGCCTCAGGAGGCGACCCCGCCGGTCCCTTCCCTGGAGCCGCGCCCGGTCGCGCGCCAGGTTGGCGGGGCGCTTACTCTCCCCCGAGCTGATCCACGAGGCCGGAGGTGCCGTCGACGGGAGCCGCGCTCGCCTCGGCGCTCGCCTCGGCGACGGGAAGGTCTGCGCGCGCGGCGCTCAGCAAGGTCTCCTCCACGGTGTATTCAGCGCGCAGAGCCTCGATCTGGAGCACGATCGAGACCCGCAGCTGAGGGTCGTCGACCAGGTCCAGGGCGTCGAGCAAGGTCTGGGTCTGCGCTTCGTAGGCGGCGAGCTTGCTCCCTGGCTGCGGGGCCTCGGTGGGCGAGACGCCCCCGGTGTAGGCCTGGTTCATGGTCTCGCCGAAGGAGCGCGTGTAGGCCTCGTTGAGCCGGGCGAGCTCGGCCTCGAGCGCTTCGATCCGCTGGGCAGACTCCTCCGCGGCCGCCGCGCCGACCGTGGCTTCGAGCCGCGGGTGCTCCGCCAGGCGCTCGCGGATCTCCTCGGCCTTGGCGTTGATTTCGTCCAGCGCGTCGACCGCGGCGAGGACCTCACCCTGGTGGGCGTGGGCCGAGGAGAACAGCGGCTGCGTCGAGTGGGCTCGCGCTGCCTGATACGCAGCGTCGACCTCGACCAGCAGGCGCTCCAGCTCGTCGAGCCCCAGCGCACCGCCCTCGCTGCCCGCGCCCAGGAACTCCTGCAGCCGCCCCTCGGCCCCGCGGATCGTGTTGCGCAGGTTGCGCTCGTCGAGGTAGCGATCGATCCGATTCGCGATCGGATCGCTCAGCCAGAGCACGACCGCGGTCTCTCCCGCCTGGTAGACCCACCCGGCCACGTTGAGCATGCGGCCCCCGCGGAGCAGGGCGCGCTTCCCCGGAGCGACGAGCTGCAAGGCGCCCCGACCCAGGCGGGTGACCCCCGTGACCGCGGTCACGCTCATGGAGAGCGCGAGCAGGTCGACCCCGTAGGTCTCGAACTGGAACTCACCCCGGGCGACGGAGGGCACCGCGAGGCCTGCCGCGAGCACGAAGTGCGTGCGCAGGAAGCCGCTCATGGCTCCTTGCTTGAAGTAGCGCCGCGCCCTGGCCCCGTAGAGCGAGTCGGCAGCGCGGGCGCCTGCGACGAACAAGGTGTAGTCGACGAGGAACTCCTGGCTGGTCACCTGATCGAGGAACACGCTCAAGCGCTCCGGGTCGCTCGACTGGGCGGCGACCATGAGCTCCTTGAGGAAGAGCGCGAAGGCGAACTGGCCGAAGCCGCTCGCGCTGCCGCCGATCTCGCTCGCGCCCACCCGCTTCCAGTCGATCCGGCCCTGGGGGTCGCGGAACTGGGCGAGGGCTTGCCCGACCTGCTCGCCCGCGCGCAGCTCACGGGCGCGCCGCTCCTGGTCGGCCCGGGCCTCGCTCACGCCGTTGGGCTGAGCGCTGTAGCCCAGCGCGTCCGCCACCAGGCGCATGCGCTCCGCGCCGCTGCCGTTGAGGAAGCGCGCCACGGCCTGGCTGGTGAGCTCGGCGCCCAGGCGCCGCGACTCCTGGATCGCGCGCAGCTCGCGGAAGCGGTTGTGCACCCGGCGCGCGGAGTCGCGGAACACCTCGAAGCGCTGGACCTCGGCCTGGCTGAGCTGCAGCTTCTTGCCGAGCTCCGCCCCGCTGAGCTTGTCGAGCTTGGTGCCCGGCGGGACGACCTTGCCCTCGGGCAGCCCCAGCTGCAGGAGCTCGCCCAGCTTGGCCACCGGCTTGCCCGCGACCGCCGCCTCGATCATGAGTCGCGCGTGGACCTCCGGGATCCGCACCTCCCGCGCCAGGTCGGCCGCGGAGCTGGCCGCCAAGGTCGAGGGAGACTCCAAGAGCTCTCGCACCAGCCCGCGCTGGGAGTAGGCGAGCGCGCGACGCATGGAGCCGTCGGGCTCGCCGTCGTCGTCGTCGTCGGAGTGCGAGGCGGGGAGCGTGGTCGGGGCCGGGAGTCCGTCCCCGACGGGTTGCTGGCCGAGCGCGGCGAGCGCGCCCACGAGCCAACACAGCAGGGGCACACGCAGGGTCTTCATGGCGGGTTCCTCACCTCGACCCAGCCAGGACGCACACCGATTGCCAACCCGCCCGGACCGAGCGCAAACGACTTGTGGAAGGGTGTTCACCTCCGACACCGGTCCGAATCACCTCGGCTCAGGGCGTGGGCCGCTTACGGCGAGGAGGGTGGCGCGGCGTTCGTTTGCGCGGGCGTCGCCGACCTCCTAGGCGTGGAAGTTGCGATACAGACGCAGGGTGTTGCGCAGGAGCATGGCGACCGTGATCGGGCCCACGCGGTTGAGCAGCTGCCCGGCCGCCTCGACGACGCCGTCGGCGAAGTTCGGCACGTAGGAGACGTTGACGCACACCGCGCCCGCGCGCAGCTCGTCGGGGCGGATCAGCTCGAAGCCGGGGTCGGGGACGGCGGAGATCACGACCTGGGACTCCGCGAGGGCGTCTGCGCGGGTGATCTGGGCGGGGACCTCGCCGTCGCGGGCGTAGCGCACGACCCCGTCGATGTCGAAGGAATGGACGAGGGCGCCGTCGTGGGCGAGGAGGGCGGCGAGGGGGCGACCGACGACCTCGCTGCGGTTGAACACGGTGACCGTGACCCCTTCGAGCTGGCTCCGAGGTTCGCGGTCGAGGTGGTAGACCCCGAGGGCGGCGAGGGCCTTGACCACCCCCAGCGGGGTGCAGGGCAAGATCGCCTTCTTGGTGCGCTCGCGGTCGGCGTAGCGCACGTCGTGGTAGAGGCGCTGGGTCCAGAACCCGTGCAGGCCCTCGACGTCCTTCTCGTGGTCGAGCTCGTTCTGCAGCGAGCGATCGCGGGCCCCGCCGAAGATCGGGTAGTAGACGAGCACGCCGTGGACCTCGGGGTCTACGTTCGCCTGGTAGATCGCCCGGGAGAGCCCGGCCGCGGGCACCCGCCGCACCTCGTAGCCGATCCCCACCTTGGCGCAGCCGCGGGCGGCGTAGTTCGAGTAGCTCGCGGCGTCGGGGCGGTCGGTGGCGAGGAAGCCCACCAGGTGGATCGGGGGCAGCTCGGCGACCGCCGCCTTGACCTCCTGCAAGAAGGGCCGGGCGATGTCGTGGGGGTTGACCAGGCCCATGCTCAGCCGCCGAACACGCGCCGCCGCACGCGCGCGTAGTCGGCGCTCACCGCGAAGCGCAGCAGCTCCTTGAACTCGGCCTGGTCGCTGAGCGCCTGGACCACCTCCTCGGTCCGGGCCGGGAGCCCGCCGCCGAGGGAGAGGTTGGTGGCCACCAGGGCCTGGCTCGCGGGCCACACCCCGCCCGCGGCCACCATGCCGCAGCGGCTGGCGGTCAACCCCACGGCCGCGCGCAGGCGCTCGAACTCGAGGTCGTTGCGCTGGCTCCAGAGGAGCTCCCCCGCGGTGGTCAGCCCCTCGGCGTCGGCCTTGCCCACGGCCTTGATCACCGCGCGCACCCCGCGGCTGTCGTCGCCGCTGAAGCGCCGGCCCGGGTCGAGGGCCTTGAGCGCGCCGAGCACGACCTCCCGCGCCTGCCCCGGGTCGAGGGCGCAGAGGGTCTCGAAGCCGAGCTTGACCGGGCCCAGCGCCCGGCCGAGCACGAAGGCCTTCTGCGGCTCGTCGAGCCCCTGGAACACCTGCGGGCAGAGGATCAGCGAGAGCACCTTGCCGTGGGCGAGCACCGGCTGCGGGTTGCGGTGCTCGGGCATCCAGTAGACGTCGAGCTCACGGATCCCGAGCACGGTGCACACCTGCTTGAGCAGCGGGTGCTCGGGGAACACGCGCCCCTCGAGCCCGTGCCGCGGCGTGCGCCAGCCGATCCCGTGCTGCTTGAGGTCGTCGGGCACCTGGCGCAGGAGCACCTTGCCCAGCTTGCTGAACAGCGTCGCCAAGGGACCGCGCAGCTCGGGCATGAGCAGCGACTCGCTGAACTCGGCGTCGCTGAGCACGGCCTTGGGGTTCGGAGCCTGGCTGAACGCGATCCGCTTGGCCTCGGCTTCGTTGGTCGCGCGCAGCACCGCCAGCGCCTGCAGCGCGTGCCCGGCCTCTTCGTCGCGCCCGGCGGCCGAGTACCCCGAGAACAGGCTGCGGTAGGAGCTGACGTTGAGCGGGTCACTGGCCAGGCGCGTGCGCTGGATCCGCTCGAGCTCCTCGATCCGGCCCAGCTCCAGGCACAGCCGCGAGAGCGCCGCGAGGGCGCCCGAGTGCCCGGGCTGGAGCGCGAGCACCCGCCGATAGTCGGCCGCGGCGGCCTCGCGTTGGCCGAGCTTCAAGAGCAGCTCCGCCCGGTCGACGGTCAGCGCGACCTCGTCGCCGGTGCCGCTCTGCTGGGTGGCCTTGATCACGCGGCCCAGGACCTTGACCTGGCCCTCGACGTCGCCGTCTTGCTCGAGCAAGCGCAGGAGCGAGTCGAGGGTGTGCCGCTCGTGGGGGTTCAAGGCGAGCGCCGACTCGAAGCAGCGTCGAGCGAGCGCGCGGTTCTCGAGGCGATCGCGCAGCACCCGCGCCAGGTTCGCGTGCAGCTCGCTCTGACGGAGCGGGTCGACCTCGAGCTCGATCGCGCGCTTGAGGTTGTGCACGGCGTCGTTCCACTTGCCCGCGCGCCCCTGGACCTCCGCCAGCTTGCGCGCCGCGAGCGCGCGGTGATCGCCCGGGCGATCGAGCGCTTGCCGCAGGTGCGCGGCGGCCCCCTCGAGGTCGCGCGTCATGAGCAGGTCGGCCAGCGCGAGCCGCGCCGGCCCCTCGGTCTTGGGGTCGGCCAACGCGAACTCGAGGTGGCGCTTGCTCTCGGCCGGGCTGCGCTGGCTCAAGAGCTCGCCCAGGGCGAGGTGCGCGGCGCTGTCTTCGGGGAGCACGCGCAGCGCGTCGCCGTAGAGCGCGATCGCTGCGTCCTCCTGGCCGAGCTCCGCCTCGATCGAGGCCAACTGCAGCTGGTGCTCGGCGCGCACCACCGGCGCGCGGGTGGCGTCGATCAGCGTGCGATAGACCGCGCCCGCGGCGGCCAGCGCGCCGTCTTCCTGGAGCAAGGTCGCGAGCGCGGCGAGCACGCCCACGTGGTTGAGCTGGAAGCTCAGCGCGCGGCGGAAGCTGGCGGCGGCCTCCTCGCGCCGGCCCAGCTCGCGCAGGCTCGAGCCCTGGGCGAAGGCCAGCTCGGCCCCGCGCCGGGGATCCTCGGCGATCCGCGGCGAGGCCAGCGCGCGCTCGAGGAAGGGCAGCGCGGCCTTGTGGTCGCCGAGGCCGTAGGCCAGCTCGGAGAGCGCGGCCAAGGCCTCGGTCGACTGCGGGTCGACGGCGAGCGCCTCGCGGTAGCGACGCGCGGCCAAGGGGAGCTCGCCGAGGAGCTCGCGACGCAGGCTGCCCGCGCGGACCAGGGCCGCGGCGCGCAGGCCCGGGTGCTCGAGCTGACCCGCGGCCCGCTCCTCGAGCTGGGCGACCTCGCGCGCGACGTCGGGGTCGCTCGAAGCCTCGAGCTTGCTCGCGAGCACCTGGGCCAGGCCCTGGAGCGCAGGGAGGTGGCTGGGTGAGAGGTCGAGGGCCTGGCGCAGCGCGGCCTCGGCGTCGGGGGCGCCGGTCTGGAAGCGCAGCTGACCGACCTTGGTCAAGAGCTCGGCCTTGCTGAACTCCGACTCGGCGGCCGCCGCGCCCTGCTCGAACACCGCGCGCAGCTCGTCGTGCCGGCCCAGCTCGGCCAGGCGGGCGGCGAGCGGATCCAGGGCAGAGCGCGAGCTGGCGTCGGCGCGGAAGGCCTCCATGAGCGCGTTGAGCGCCGAGTCCGCGCGCCCGATTCGCACGAAGAGCTCGGCGAGCTCGACCAGCACGTCGGAGCGCTCACGCCCGCTGACGAGGGAGGCCAGGCGCTTGAGCGCGGTGGCGAGCTGCGGGTCGCGGCTCCCGGGGTCGCAGCGCCGGAGCACGCGCGCCATGAGCTTCGCCGCCGCCACCGAGCGCGGGTCGTCTTCGAGCACGCGCTCGGCGGTCGCCAGCGCGGCGTCGGGGTTGCCCTGCCGCTCGGCCTGGACCTCGGCGACCTCGAGCCGCAGCGCGACCGCCTCGGCCCCCTGCGCGAGCTCGGCTCGCCGCTGCAGGATCGGCACCAGCTCGTCGTAGTCGCGCAGCGCGCGCAGCAGGTCGCCGAGCGCGGTGAGCGAGGTCGCGTCGTTGGGGCTCAAGGCCAGCGCCTCGCGCTGAGCCGCCACCGCCTCGGTCGGCAGGTCGAGGCGCTCGGCGTAGAGCGCGCCGATCTGCTGCCAGATCACCACCTGCTCCCGCGGTTGATCGCTGAGGCTCAGCTTGCGCCGGAGGGTCTCGACCAGCTCCTTGTAGTCGCCGCGGGCCTCCTGCACTCGGGCCAGGGCCACGAGCACACGCGCGTCGTGGGGGGCCAGCTCGCGGACCTCGCCCAGGTAGCGCGCGGCGGTCGCCAGGTCGCCCAGCTTGTCCTCGGCGACCTCGGCGGCCTCGCGCATGCGCAGCTCGCGGGTCTTGCCCTTGACCAGGGTCACCTCGAGGCGCAGCGTGTCGAGCAGCTCCGGCCAGCGCTCGATCTTCTTGTAGAGCTCGCGCAGACCCTCGACCGCGCCCAGCCCCTTGGGGTTGACCGCGACCGCGCGCTGCAAGGCGTCGGCGGCGCGCTCGGGGTCGTCGAGCTGATCGCGACACAGGCGTCCGAGGAGCACGAGCGCCTCGTAGCCGCGCGAGCCGCGGTGGCGAGCCTCCTGCTCGAAGAGCTGCGCCAGCTCCTCCCAGCGCCCCTGGGCCGCGAGCAGGCGCTCCATTTCGTGGGCGATCCGCTCCTCGAGCCCAGCTTCGTCGCGCAGGTGCGCGAGGGTCTCGACCGCGCGGTCGGGGCGGCCGAGCTTCTTCTCCAGGATCTGCGCGCGCTCGATGAACGCCTCCCGCCGCGCCTCCCCGCTCAGCTTGCGCCCGCGCTGCCCGAGCACCACCGCCAGGTCGTGCCAGCGCTCGGTGGCGCGGTAGGCGCGCTCGAGGTCGCCCAGGACCTCCAGGAGCTGCGGCCCGCGCGCGCGGTCGCGCGCGAGGGTCAAGGCCTCGACCGCCTCGGGCAGGCGCTGCATGCGCTCGAGGTGACGCCCGAGGCGCAGCGCGAGCTGCGCGCGCTCGGCGTCCTTCTCCGCCAGCTGCAGCAGGCGGCGGAGCACGCCGACGTGCAGCTCGGGGTCGAGCTGCTCGCTCAGCGGATCGAGGGCCAGCCAGGCGTCTCGGTCGGCGGGGTTGACCTCGGTCGCCTGGAGCAAGACCTTGCAGGCCGACTGCGGATCGTTGAGCCGCTGCACGAAGATCTTGCCCGCGCGGCGGTAGAGCCAGCCGGCGCGGCTCGGCTGATCGACCAGACCGGCCATGCGGGTCGTGACCTCGGCCAGCTCTTGCCAGCGCCCGAGCTTCTCGGCGACCCGCGCGTAGGTCCCCAGCGGGTCCGGATCCTGGGGCTCGAGCTGGCAGGCCTGACGCGCGAGGAGCAGGGCGCGCTGCATGCCGTCCTTGCGCTTCTCGGCCTCCCGCTGCCGGCTGGCGATCTGCTCGAGCAGACGACTCGCCTCGAGGGCCAGCGCGCCGCGGCGCTCCGGGTCGGGGTCGAGGTGCAGCTCGCGCTCCAACGACTCCGCCAGCGCCTCCTGATCGCCCTGAGCGCGGAGCGCCCCCGAGAGCCCGCGCGCGACCGCGAGGTCGTCGGGCGCCAGCGCTTGCACCTGGCGGTAGCAAGCCACCGCCTGGTCCAGGTCGGCGAGCTGCTCTTCGGCGAGCACCGCGAGCTCGCGCAGCGACTCGCGGCGATCGACCGGCGA
>JAGQRJ010000674.1 GCA_020425635.1 Planctomycetota bacterium
GACTGGGCGGAGCCAACCGCGCGCCCCCCCCCCCGCCCGACTGGGCGGGGCCAACCGCGCGCCACCCCCCCCCCCCGACTGGGCGGGGCCTTCGCAGCGCAGCAGCGAAGGGGGCGCGCAGCGCCCCAGCGCCTGCGGCTCCCTTGGGGTGAGCTCTCGCAGTTCACCTGCGAGAGCGAGGGGGCTCGGGACGAGCCCCCTAGAAAACCAGAGCGAGGGGGCTCGGGACGAGCCCCCTAGAAACCAGAGCGAGGGGGCTCGGGACGAGCCCCCGAAGAACACGCTTCCGATAAGGGGCCTCGAAGAGGCCCCTTATCGCGGCCCCTAATCGAACTTCTCACCGAACTTGTCCACGACCTCGTCGTAGCTCTCGAGCTTCTCTTCGACGACCGCGGTGCTCGGCTCGGGGGGCGGGACGCGCTCGCTGCGCTTCCGCCGATCCTCGGCCTTCTCCTTCTGCTTGTGCAGCTGCTGGTACATCTTGTCCACCAGCAGGTCGATCGCCGCGAAGGCGTCCTCGTGCTCGGCCTTGCCCACGACCTTGGGGCCGCGGTTTGGGTGAGCGATCATTTCCGCGATCCGCCGATCGCCCTGCTCGGAGAGCACGACCTCGATCGATCGCAGCTGGTCGTTGTAGCGCTCGAGGCGCCCGGCTTTGCTCTGGACGTAGTCCTTGAGGTCCTTGCGGACGTTCATCGAGCGACCGGTAATCGTGATCTGCAGCCCGGAATTCACCGGTAGCCTCCTTCAGGCTGGGCCCCGGGCCCCATGGAGAGGGGGACCGGCGGCGGGGGAAGGGTGAGTGGGAGTGTCTCGTAAAACACCCGGCAGAGGAACAGTCCCTGCGCGGGGGCGGTGGCTCCAGCCTGGGTGCGGTCTCGCGCGGCCAGCAGCGCGCGCATGCGCGCTTCGCCGGGCGGGCCCGCTTCGGCGCCGACCTGGCACAAGGTGCCCGCGATCGTGCGCACCATCTTGTAGAGGAAGCCTTCGCCGAGCACGTCGATCGTGATCCAGCGCGCGGCGCCCCAAGGCTGCGCCTGGACCTCGACCGCGGTCAGGGTGCGCGTGCAGTCGCCGTCGCCGTCTGGGCGGCTGACGAAGGAGCGGAAGTCGTGGCGCCCTACCAAGCCCTGGCCCGCCGAGCGCATGCGCTCGACGTCGAGCGCGTGGGGCACGTGGTAGCTGCGGTCGGACACCAGCGGTGAGGGGCAGGGGCCGTTGAGCACCTGATAGCGGTAGTGTTTGCCGCGGGCCGAGAAGCGCGCGTGGAAGTCGGCCGGAGCCTCCTCCAGCTCCCACACGCTCACGTCGGGGGGCAAGACCGCGTTCAGCCCGCGCAGCAGGCGCGCGCAGCTGAGGGTCGAGGGCGTGTCGAAGTGGGCGACCTGGCCCAAGGCGTGGACCCCCGTGTCCGTGCGGCTCGCTCCAAAGACCCGCGTCGCGACCCGGGTAATGCGAAACAGCGCGGCCTCGAGCTCCCCCTGCACGGTGCGCGCCTGGGGCTGAAGCTGCCACCCCGCGAAGCCCGCGCCCGCATAGTGGACGGTCATTCGCAAACGACGGGTCGGAGGCTCCGCTGCCGGCTCCACGCGTGTCCCTCAGTGGCGGTCGGTCGTGCAAAGGCGTGTCCCGGGGCGATGGGTCATCCACGGCATGATACGCGGACACCCAAGGGTAGCGGCACCCGGCTGGGCGCGCCCGCGGTCGGTTCACTTGTCTTCCCTGGACGTCCGCGGGGCGGGGTCGTGGACGCCGCGCAGCTCCTCGCTGAGCTCGCGTGCCCCCGGGAAGGGGTATTGGCTGGGGTCCACGAGGTTCAGCCAGCGGTTGGGCGCGTAGCCGGGGACGAGGACGAACACGTAGTTGACGAAGGGCTCCAGCCCCCCGATCACGAGCTCCTGCCCCTGGGGCACGAAGAGCTGGTCGGTGACCTCGATCTGGGTGTCGTTCTCGTGGGGGTGCTGGGTCTGATCGGCGGCGGTCTGGCTGCGCGAGAGGAGGTCGGTCACCCGCACGCGGTAGCGCGTCCCCTCGGCCTCGTCGAAGCGCTTCTCCACCGAGCCAACGATGACGACCTCGGCGAGCCGGGCGCGGCGCAGGAGCTCGGTCTGGCTCAGCGCTCCCTCCCGGGCCGTGCTGGGACCGGGGTTCTGCTGCGGAGGCGGGGCGCTGCAGGCGCAGAGCCCGAAGGCCACGAGCGCAGCGAGCGAACAGAACCGGAGCGGTGAGCGCATGGGAGCCTCCGCGGGCCTCAGGGGGGGGTGTCGAAGCGCCAGGGGAGCGAGACGCGCTCGCGGTAGTAGCGCAGGATCTGGTTGATGTACGTGGGCAGCGGGGGGCACTCGATCCCGGTCCCCGCCAGCGCCGCGCGCGTGTTCGTGGTGTCGAGGATCATGAAGTGGTTGAAGTATTCGAAGGCCTCGGGCTGGATCCCGAACAGCTCGGTGAGGCGCTTGATTCGAAACAGCGGGCGAATGAAGGCCTCGGGCACGGAGACGCGCGGACGCGGCGCCCCCAGCCGGCTCGAGACGAGCTCGAGCATTTCGCGCGCGGTCAGCGGGTTCGGGTCGGCGAGCTGGAAGGTCTTGCCGGCGGTGTCGGGCCGGCGCGGGATCGCGACCAGGCAGTCGACGATGTAATCGACCGGCACCAGGCTCATGGGCGCGCGCCCCGGCCCAGGGATCACCACCAGCGCGCCCATCATGACCGCGCCGAAGGTCGGGTAGGGGCCGTCGAACTTCTGGGTCTCGCCGGTCTTGCTGTCGCCGATCACGATCGCGGGGCGGAAGATCCGCGTCTCGACGTCGCGCTTGCTGCGCTCGACGAGGACCTCGGCGGCGAACTTCGTCGACTCGTAGTGGTTCTTGAAGCTCTGCCCGCGGTCGAGCTCGTTCTCGAAGATCATGCCTTGGCGCCGCCCGGCGACGTAGCAGGTCGAGACGTAGTTGTGGATCACCTGCCCCTCGGGGCAGCTGCGGAGGAACTCGAGCACGCGGTCGGTGCCGCGCACGTTGACCCGCCGCGCGACCTCCTCGGGCACCGCCAGGTCGTAGATCGCGGCGAGGTGGTAGAGCTCGCTCAGCTCCCCGCGCACTCGGGCCGCGTCCTGGTCCGAGAGCCCGAGGGCCTCGGCGGTGATGTCCCCCACGACCGGCACGAGCTGATCGGGCTCAGCGACCTTGGCGCGAACCAGGTCGGCGACCACGACCTCGGTGTCGGGCAGGAAGCGCCGCTCGCAGAGCAAGAAGATCCGCCGCCCTTGCGGGGCCAGCGCGCGCACCAGCCGGGTCCCAATGAACCCGGGGACTCCCGTGACGAGTATCGCGCCGCTCATGCACCCCTCTCCCGCACCAGGAGGACTCTACCGTCGCCCGTCGGGATCGAACACCCCCCGGCGCCGACGCGCGAGATCGACCCCCGCGCGGCTCGAGTGCTATAAACGTCGCCGAGGACTCCAATGTTCGCCCGCCTGCGACGCCTGCTCCCCGCCCCGATCTCGCCCGAGCTCCGCGCCAAGCTGCGCGGCGCCGCGAAGCTCAGCAGCGCAGGCTTCGACACCTACGGCCTGCACCCCGAGACCCTCGAGCGCGTGCTGCGCTGGACGCGCTGGCTCTACTACAGCTACTTCCGCGTCGAGGTCGAAGGGCTCGAGAACGTCCCCGCCGGGAGGGTCATGCTCGTGCCCAACCACGGCGGGCAGCTGCCCCTCGACGGCATGCTCGTGGGCCTGGCGATGGCGCTCGAGGCCGACCCCCCGCGCTTCGTGCGGGGCATGGTCGAGCGCTGGTTCCCCTCGCTGCCCTTCGTGAGCACGCTCTTCGTGCGCTGCGGGCAGGTCGTGGGCGACCCCGAGAACTGCAAGAACCTCCTCGAGCGCGACGAGGCGATCATGGTCTTCCCCGAAGGGGTCCGCGGCAGCGGCAAGACCTGGTGGCACCGCTACGAGCTCCAGGAGTTCGGCACCGGCTTCGTGCGCCTGGCGATCGCGACCCAGAGCCCGATCGTGCCGGTGGCCGTGATCGGCGCCGAGGAGACCTACCCGAGCATTTACGACGCGAAGTGGCTCGCGCGCTTGCTCGGGATCCCCTACGTCCCGGTGACGCCGTTCTGGCCGCTGCTCGGTCCGCTGGGCGCGCTCCCGCTCCCGGTGCCGGTCGCGATCAAGTTCGGCGAGCCGATCACCTTCAGCGGCGACGCCGACGCCCCGGACCTCGACGTGCAAGAGAAGGTCGACCTCGTCAAGCGACGGATCGAGGCGCTGATCGAGCGCGGGCTCGACGAGCGCCCGTGGCTGCGGGCGCTCGACCCGGTCGCGAGGTGGGGCCAGTGAGCGTGCTCGTCACCGGCGTCTCGGGCGCCCTGGCCGGGATCGTGACGCGGTCCCTGGTCGAGCAGGGGCTCGAGGTCGCGGGCCTCGACGTGCGCCCGCTGCCCATGGGCCGCGCCTTCGCCGGCGAGTTCTACCGAGTCCGGCACTACACCCAGCGCCGCGTGGCCGAGGTCTTCCGCCGGCACAAGCCGCGGATCCTGATCCACCTCGGGCGGATCCGCGGGACCGCGGTGCGCTCGCTGACCCAGCGCTACAACCAAAACGTGCTCGGCACGCGGCACCTGCTCTCGCTGGCGGCGAAGCACGGGGTGAGCCGGGTGGTGGTGCTCAGCACCTTCCACGTCTACGGCGCGCACCAACACAACCACCTCATGATCCGCGAGGACGCGCCGCTCAGGGCCTCGCAGATCTTCCCCGAGCTGACCGACGCCGTGGAGCTCGACCACGCGGCCACGACCTTCCTCTGGCGCCACCGCAGCGTGGGCACGGTGGTCCTCCGCCCGGCGCACGTGATCGGCCCGAACCTCAACAACCTCATGAGCCGCCTGCTGCGCAGCGGCACCTGCCCGAGCCTCATGGGCTACGACCCGATCATGCAGTTCATTCACCAGGACGACATGGCCCGCGCGATCGTGCTCGCGGCGACGGCCAAGTCGCCGAACTTCGGCGTGTTCAACGTCGCGGGAGAGGGGGTCGCCTCCTACACCCACGCGGTGCGCCTCGCCGGCGGGCGCACCGTCCCGGTGCCGCACGTGCTGGCCTACCCGATCGTCGGCGCCCTGGCCCGCTGGCGCCTGATCTTTCCCCAGCACCTCATGGACTACTTTCGCTACCCGTGCGTCATCGACGACTCGGAGTTTCGCAAGGCCTACGGCTTCACCCCGCAGCTGAGCACGGTCGAGGCCCTGCGCAGCGTGGGCCAGAGCGAAGGGATCCCCCGATGATGATCGAGACCGGCGAGCTGCTCGACTGCACGGACTTCGAGCGCCTGATCTGGTTGCGCGATCGCTCGAGCGGCATGCGCGCGGTGGTCGCGATCCACGACCGCACCCTGGGCCCCCCGCGGGGCGGCACCCGGCTCAAGGCCTACACCAACCCCGCCGACGCGGCGGCCGACGCGCTGCGGCTGGCCGCGGCCATGACCTTCAAGTTCGCGCTCCACCAGCTGCCCTGGGGCGGCGCCAAGGCGGTGCTCCTCGGCGACGAGGGCTGGGGCGACCCCGAGCTCCGTCGGCGACGCCTCTGGGCCTACGGCCGCGCCCTGAGCGAGCTCGGCGTCGACTTCCGCACCGGCCCCGACCTGGGGATCGGTGAGCCGGAGCTCGCCGTGCTCCGCGAGGCCAGCGACCGCGTGGAGGGCGCGACCCCCCACGACGACGCGAGCGCGGGCACGGCGGCGGGCGTCCTCGCCTGCCTCGAGGAGGCCCTCGGCGACCTCGCCGGGGCGAAGGTCGCGGTGCAGGGGGTCGGCGCCACGGGCGGCTCCCTGGCCCGGCAGCTCGCCGAGCGCGGGGCGCAGCTCCTGCTCGCCGACGTCGACGAGGCGCGCGCCCGCGCGCTCGCCGAGGAGACGGGGGGCAAGGTCGTGGCGATCGAGCGGATCCTGCTCGCCGACGTCGACGCCTTGGCGCCGTGCGCGACCGGCGGGGTGTTCGGCCCCGAGCTGATCCCCGAGCTCCGCTGCCGCGTGATCGCCGGCACCGCCAACGCGGTCCTCACCGACCCCGCCCCGGACACGGCGCGGCTGTTGGCCGAGCGCGGGATCCTCTACGTCCCCGACGCCCTGGCGAACGGCGGCGGCGCGGTGGCGATCACCCAGCCCCAGCCCAGCCCCCGCGAGACCGTAGCGCACGCGCGAGAGCACGTGCGCGCGACCTACCAGCGCGTGCAAGCGCGGGCTCGCGAGCGCGAGTCCGACCTGTGGCACGCCGCCTGGGAGCTGGCGCACGAGCGCTTGCGCTCGGTTGCCCCAACCCAAGACCCCTGCTAAGACGAACCCACGAGGAGCGCCGTCGTGAGCCAAGCCCTTGCCCAAGCCTTCGAGAACCTGAAGGCCCGCTTCAAGCCCAACAAGGTCAGCGAGACCATGACGTTCTACTTTTCCCTCGGCGAGGCCGACGGCCAGAAGTGGAACATGACGGTCGGCCCCGACGCCTGCGAGGTCGGGCAGGGCAAGCTCGACGGCGCGGACGTGTTCCTCAAGACCTCGGAAGACAAGTTCCTCGACCTGCTCGCCGGCAAGTGGAAGCCCGGCGTCATGGACTTCATGCGCGGGAAGATCAAGTCGAACGACCCGACCAAGCTCACCGTGCTCAAGGACTGCTTCCTCTAACGCTCCGCGTTCTCAACTCGGGGAAGGCGGGCCCGCGCACTTGAGCCCACACGACGAGGACACGCAGCTCATGCTCCGCTTCAAGGCGGGGGACGAGGCGGCCTTCAGCGCGCTGCTGCGGCGAAATCACTCGCGGGTGGTCAACCTGGCGTTCCGCTACCTCCGCGACCGGGCCGCCGCCGAGGACGTCGCGCAGGAGGCCTTCCTCAAGCTCTACAAGACCAAGGAGCGCTACGAGCCGCGCGCGCCCTTCGGGGCCTACCTGCTGCGGATCGCGAGCAACCTCTGCCTCTCGGCGATTCGGCGCAAGAAGGTGCGGGCGGTCGTGGGGGAGCCCGAGGAGGGCGCCCCCGAGCCCAGCGACCCCAGCCCGGTCGCGAGCGAGCGGATCGAGTCCAACGAGCTCCACGCCCGGGTTCGGGCCGCCGTGGACGGGCTCCCCGAGCGCCAGCGCCTGGCGATCCTCCTCAACAAGTTCGAAGGTCTTGACTACCAGGGAGTTGCGGATCAGCTCGGGCTCTCGGTGGCCGCGACCAAGAGCCTCCTGCACCGGGCCCGAATGACCCTCAAGGAGCAGCTCGAAGACTATGTCTAGCCACCCATTACAGAGAATTCACAGAGGGCCGAAACTTGCCGCCGAGCGGCTCGTTACTCCCCTGGAGGCCCGAGGATGACCCGGCACGATTGCGCACAACTGGCTGAAGATCTCGTGGCTTACGCCGATGGCGAGCTCGAGGCAGCGCGCGCAGCCGAGGTCGAGTCCGAGCTCGAGGCCTGCGGGGTGTGCCGGCGAGAGCTCGACGCGCTCCAGCGCAGCTGGGGTGCGCTCGAGGCCCTGACTGCGGGCGACCTGCAGCCCGCCAGCGCTGCCCGACTCGACGCGCTCGAGGCCCAGATTCGCGCCGCGGCCGGCGCCGGAGCGCTGCTGCAGCCCGAGCGGAGCGGGAAGGCCGGCCTCGTGGTCCGCTTCCCCTGGCTCGCGCCGGTGGCTGCGGCGGCCGCCGTGCTGCTCTGCGCCGGGATCGGCTGGAGCCTGTTCGACCGGCCGACCGAGCTGACCGCCGTCCGCCCGGATCGACCGGCGCCGACCGTGCCCCACACCGAGACGCCCCAGGTCGAGATCTACCAGCGCCCGACCACGCCCGAGGCCCCCGGGCCGACCGGCCAGGGTCCCCGCGACGCGGTGCCCGAGACGCCCGCCCCGCGGCCCGTCGCGCCGACCCCGCCCGAGGAGGCGCCCGAGGCGCCTGAGGCGCCCGAGGTCGCGCCGACTCCGCCGCAGCCCGCGCCCGCCGCGGAGCCTGCGGACGAAGCGGAGACCGGGCCGGCCCTCGCCGAGGGTGGGTTCGAGGCCTTGAACCCGGAGGAGCAGGAGCTGGTCGACAACCTCGAGCTGGCGTTGCTGCTCGAGGAGCGCGGCCTGGACGAGTTGAGCCTCGACGACCTCGAGGCGGAGTTGCTCCTGGACGAGGTCGGCGAGGACCTCGAAGGGTGGGATCCGGATGAGCTCGAAGCGGGCTAACCCCATGCGCTGGCTGCGCGCCGCGGGGCTCGCCCTCGCGCTGGTCGCCGGGCTGGCGGGCTCGGCCTTCGCCGACGGCGGAGACGCGCCGCAGGCCAAGCGCAGCGCCGCCGAGCGCCGCGCGGAGCTCCTCGAGCGCTACAAGAGCCTCGACCCCGAGAAGCGCAAGCAGCTCAAGGCCGTCTTCCGCAAGCGGATCAAGGCGCTCTCGGCCCAGGACCGCAAGCGCCTGCGCAAGCTCGCGTCCGGTCACTCGCTCAAGAGCCAGCGCCAGGGGAAGCACGCCGAGGCCAAGCGCGAGTTCATGCGCCAGCTGATCGGCAAGCTCTCCCGCCAAGAGCGCAGCCAGCTCGCGGAGCTCGAGCCCGAGGAGCGGCGCGAGGCCCTGCGCGCGCTGCTCGGCAAGCACCGCCAGCAGGTCGCCAACCGCACCTTCCGCCTGCTCCCCCCCGACCAGCAAAAGCGCCTGCGCGACGAGCTGCAGGGCCTGGAGCCGGGCGAGCGCTACCGCCGCCTGCGCGAGCTCGCGGGCACGCACATGCGCGACAAGGTCCGCGAGATCCTCACCTCCGACGCCTCCGTCGAGGAGAAGCAGGCCCAGCTGCAGGCCCTGCTCAAGGCCATGCCCAAGCCCATGCGCGACCGGCTCAAGCAGCAGATCGAGCGCCGCATGGGCGCCGGAGACGGCCGCCGCCCCCCCCGTCGAGGCGGCGCGACGCCGCCCGCCGACGGCGACCCGCCGGCCCGCGGCGAGAAGCCCCAGCGCCCCCAACGCGGCGGGCAACAGCGCCGGCGCTAGCCCGCACAGCCGTTCTCGGGCTAGCCGCCCGCGGGCGAGATCAGCATGGCGTCGCCGTAGCTGTAGAAGCGAAAGCCCTCGGCGATCGCGTGACGGTAGGCGTGGAGCAAGGTCTCGCGCCCGCACAGCGCCGCCACGAGCAGGATCAGCGTGCTCTCCGGCAGGTGGAAGTTCGTGATCAGCCCGTCGACGAGCCGGAAGCGATAGGGCGGGTAAATGAACAGCTCGGTCGCCCCCTCGCGCGCTCCCGACTGCGCGTAGGCCTCGAGCGCGCGCACCACGGTCGTGCCGCAGGCGATCACCGCGCGCCCCTCGCGCTTGGCCCGGGCCACCGCCTCGCAGGTCGCCTCGGGGATCGCGTAGCGCTCGGACTCCATGCGGTGCTGAGTGACGTCGTCGACGCGCACGGGCATGAAGGTCCCGAGCCCCACGTGCAAGACCAGGCGCACGAGCTCGACCCCTCGCGCCTCGAGGCGCGCGAGCAACTCCGGGGTGAAGTGCAGCCCGGCGGTCGGCGCCGCCACGGCTCCCGGCACGTGGGCGAACACGGTCTGGTAGTCGCTGCGGTCGGACTCGACCGGCTCGCGGTGCAGGTAGGGCGGAAGGGGAATCTCGCCGAGCCGCTCGGCGACCTCCAGCGCGCTCGCGTCGAGGAAGCGCACCGCGAAGCGCCCGGGCGCCGTCTTCCGCAGGAGCTCGAGCCTGGCCTGCGCCCCGTCCGCGCCCTCGAGGGTCAGGACCTCCCCGGCCTGAGGCTTGCCCTTGGCCTTGACCAGCGCCTCCCAGCTCCCGTCGTCGCCGAGCGGGCGCACGAGGAACGCCTCGCACTTGCCCCCGGTGGGACGCGTCCCCCGGAACCGCGCCGGCACGACCTGGGTCTCGTTGAGCACCAAGACCGTGCCCGGCGCGAGCAGCTCCTCGACGTCGCGGAACACTCGCTCGGCGAGGGCCGTCGTCCCCGGCTCGACGACCAGCAGGCGACACGCGTCCCGCGTCGCGAGCGGAAAGCGCGCGATCAACTCCTGCGGAACGTCGACGTGGAAGTCGGAGAGCTTCACCGCCAGGATTCTACGCCCGGAGGCAGAGCCCGAGCGATCGGAGGCAGAGTCCGAGCCCTCCCCCTCCACACGGCCGCGCGCTCAGGGCATACTCCCCCCTTCAGGAGGAAGCAATGATCCGTCACCTCACCGCGGCCCTCGTCGGCCTCACCCTGGGCGTCGCCGGCGCCTGGGCCAACCCCGAGGAGGGGAAAGTGCACGACCAGACCGTCCGCTCGATCGACGGCGAAGACGTCGAGCTCTCGACCTACAAGGGCAAGGTCATGCTCGTGGTCAACGTCGCCTCGCAGTGCGGCTACACCTCGCAGTACAAGGGCCTCGAAGAGCTGCACCGCGCCTTCAAGGACAAGGGCCTGGTGGTGCTCGGCTTCCCTTGCAACGACTTCGGCAAGCAGGAGCCGGGGACCGAGGCCGAGATCAAGAGCTTCTGCGAGTCGAAGTTCTCGGTGACCTTCCCCATGTTCTCCAAGATCCACGTGAAGGGCTCGGAGCAGGCGCCGCTCTACAAGCTCCTGACCGAGGCCAAGGGCCAGGTCGGCTGGAACTTCACGAAGTTCCTCGTCGGCAAGGACGGCACGATCCTCGCGAAGTTCGACTCGGGGGTCGCCCCAGACTCCAAGCAGCTGCGCGAAGCGATCGAGGCGGCGCTGGCGGCCGAGGCGCCGGCGGACCAGTAGGCTTGACCGAGCCGCTGGGGATCTACGGCCTCGAGCCGACCGACCCGGCCGAGGCCGCGGTGGTGCTGATCCCCGTGCCCTTCGAAGCGACCACGAGCTACGGCCGGGGCACGGCCCAAGGACCGCGCGCGATCTTCGAAGCCAGCCCGCAGATCGACCTCTTCGACCTCGAGGTCGGCAGCCCCGCGGACGCGGGGATCGCGCTCCTCCCCGAGGACTCGCGGGTCCACGCCTGGAACGCGCGGGCCTGCGAGCTCGCCGGCCCGGTGATCGCCGCGGAGGGTGCGGGCGACGACCCCGCGCTGCTCGCGGCGACCGCCGAGGTCAACCGAATTGGCGCCGAGCTCAACGACTGGCTCGAGGCCGAGGCCTCGGTCTGGCTCGAGCGCGGAGCGCTGGTCGGGGTGCTGGGCGGCGACCACTCGACGCCCCTGGGCGCGATCCGCGCGCTGGCCAAGCGGCACCCCGGGCTGGGCGTGCTCCACGTAGACGCCCACGCCGACCAGCGCGACGCTTACATGGGCTTCCGCTACAGCCACGCCTCGATCCTGCACAACGTGCTCGCCGAGGCCCCCGGGGTGGCCGCGGTGGTCGGGGTCGGCTACCGCGACCTGTGCCGCGAAGAGCACGCGGTCCTCGAGGCCGACCCGCGCTGCGCGGCCTACTACGAGCCGCTCCTCCGCCAGCGCCAGCTCGCGGGGGCGACCTGGAGCGAGCTCGTGGGGGAGGCGGTCGCGAACCTCCCGCCCAAGGTCTACGTCAGCTTCGACATCGACGGCCTCGACCCGACGCTCTGCCCGAACACGGGGACCCCGGTCCCCGGGGGGCTCTCCTTCGCCGAGGCCTGCGCCCTGCTGCGCGAGGTGGTGAGCTCTGGGCGGGAAATCGTGGGCTTCGACCTCTGCGAGGTCGCCCCCGACCCCCGGGGCGAGAGCGAGTGGGACGGAAACGTGGGCATGCGCGTCCTCTACAAGCTCGCGGGCTTTGCCCTGGCCTCCCGCCAACCCGGCTGATTCGCGACCTTCGGGGCTGGCATCCGGGGCTCCAGCGGATACCTTATGTCGCTTCCCGAAGGCCCGCCGCGGAGACCGACGTTTGAAGATCGTGCTGCTCTACCGCCACACCGACGGACGCCTCGCCGAAATCCGCGGCGACGGCTCGAAGGTCGAACTGTGGCAGCTCTACCCGCAGCGCGAGCTGCTCGGGAAGCACAAGGACGTGGACACGGCCAAGGCCGAGCTCGACGAGGGCTACGAGCTCGACAAGTCGGTCTTCGCCCCGCCCTGCCCCTCGTGCGAGTACCCGCACGCCCCCATGTCCCTCGAGACGGGCTATTACACCTGCCCCGAGTGCGACACCGAGTTCTAGGACGCCCCGTCCTCGCGCGGGAACCTGCGCTAATTGCTGAATTTCCGGCAGTTTGTACGAAACTCCGGCCTTGACTTACGCGGGCCCTCCGCTCAAATTGGGACCAAAAGGGCGCGGTATATGCGGATCTGCTTCATCATTCCCCCCGAGACCCACAGCATCGAGAGCTCCGTCCCCAAGGGCCTCGAGAGCGGCAAGGGCGTCTACCCCAAGCTGGGCCTGCTCTACGTGGCGGCCTACCTCGAGGAGAAGCTCGGGATCGTGCCCTCGGTGATCGACGCCCCCGCCGAGCGCCTCGACTACGAGGGCCTCGAGCGCCGCGTGCGCGAGGTCGACCCGGACCTGGTCGGGATCACCACCCTGACCTTCAACCTGATCGACTGCTGGAAGACCGTGCGCCTGGTCAAGCGAGCCGTGCCCCGCGCCAAGACCTGTGTGGGCGGCCAGCACGTGACCCTCTACCCCGACGAGACCCTCGGCCTCGAGGGGGTCGACTACGTGGTCCACGGCGAGGGCGAGCAGGTCTTCGTGTGGCTGGTGGAGGCGCTGCGCAAGGGCGGCCAGTTCGAGGACCTGGTCAAGATCCCGGGCCTCGGCTTCCACCACGACGGCACCCCGTGCGTGAACAAGCACCAGCACAAGCTCGAGAGCCTCGACGAGCTGCCCCTCCCGGCGCGACACCTGGTCGACCTCAACAACTACGACCACATCGCGGCCGAAGGCGACAAGCTCGCCACCATGCAGACCTCGCGCGGCTGCCCCGCCAAGTGCCTGTTCTGCGACATCCGCATGACCAAGTTCCGCAAGCGCTCGGCCGAGCACGTGCTCGCGGAGCTGCGCTACCTGGTCGACCGCGGGGTCGACGACATCTTCTTCGTCGACGACACGATCACGATCGACAAGAACCGGCTGTTCGAGATCTGCGAGCTCGTGGAGCGCTCGGGCCTCGACATTCACTTCAAGATCTCGGCCCGCGTCGACACCGTGAAGCCGCAGCTGCTCGAGGCGCTCAAGAAGGCCGGCTGCTACCGGATCCACTACGGCGTCGAGTCGGCCACGCCGCGGCACCTGAAGTTCATGCAGAAGCAGACGACCCCGGACAAGATCCGCCAGGCGTTCAAGTGGACGCACGACGCCGGGATCGGGACCTTCGCCTACTGCATGATCGGGATCCCCACCGAGACCCGCGAAGAAATGATGGACACCGTCGACTTCGCGATCGAGCTCGACCCCGACTACGCCCAGTTCTCGATCTGCACGCCCTACCCCAAGACCGCGCTCTACCAGAGCATGCTCGAGGCGGGCTACATTCCGGGCGACTACTGGCGCGAGTTCGCCAAGAACCCGAGCGAAGACTTCCGCGTCCAGTTCTGGAACAAGGACTTCAGCGAAGACGAGCTCCGCGAGCTGCAGAGCGAAGCCCACCGCCGCTTCTACTCGCGGCTGGGCTACATCGCCCGCCAGGCCAAGAACGTGCGCTCCTGGCGCGACCTGCGCTCGAAGGCCGGCATGGGCGCCAAGATCCTGCTCCGCCAGCTCAACCGCTAGCGGGCTCCCGCGGGGCTGCTAGCCCCCGTAGTTGCCGAAGCCGCCGTCTCCGTAGTCTCCGGCGTCGGCGTAGAGGTCTTCCTCCTCCTTCTTGGCCTGGCGCGCGCGCTTGGCGGCGAGCTTCTCCAGGCGCTCCTGCTCCTCTTCCTTCTCGTAGGCGATCCGCCCCATGATCAGGCGCTGGTAGTAGTCGCGCCACTTCGCCGCGTCGAGGCCGAAGTCGTAGTTGGTGAGCAGGGCCAGGTGCTCCGCCGCGGCGTTCTTCACGCCCTCGTCGCGGTCCTCGAGCAGCGGGATCATGTCGGGGACCGCCGACTGATCGCCGAGCTCGGAGAGCACCGAGAGCGCGAACTCGCGCGCGGCGTTGCCGTTGTTGGGGCTGAGGGAGTCGACCAGCGGGCCCTTGGCCTTGCACTCGAGCAGGTGCGAGCGGATCGTCTCGAGGATCGGCTCCTCGTTCTCGTCGAGCTGCCCGCTCTCGATCACCTGGCCCGCGGCCTCGATCAGCGACTCGAGCACACTCTCGTCGTCGGTGCTGGTCAACGCCTCGAGCGCCTCGAGCGAGCGTTCCTCCACCAGACGGTAGAGCATTCCGTCCAGACTCACGGTCCCCTCCGATCACGCTGTGATAGCACACCGCAGGGGCAGAGTGACCGCGCCGTGGCTCCCGCGCGAGCTCGATTTCCGGGGCGCCGCGCTCGGCTATACTCGGCTGCTCAGCGAGGGTGGCGGAATTGGCAGACGCGCTAGATTTAGGTTCTAGTGTCCTTCGGACGTGGGGGTTCGAGTCCCCCCCTTCGCATACGTCGTCGACGCTCCCTTGAGCGGAGACGAGCCCCTGCCGAAGCGACGCAGGACGATACGCTGGGCGCTGGCGGGGTCGCTGCTCGCCCTCGGGCTCTACCTGGTCGCCTGGCCCGTGCCGATCGACCCCGTGGCCTGGACTCCGCCGGCGGCGCCGGAGACGACGCCCAACGAGCTGCTCGCGGGGGTCGAGCGCTACGCTTGCCCTCCGGGCCCCGAGGACGTCGCGGTCGACGGCGAGGGGCGGGTCTACGTCGGAGTCCTCGACGGGCGGATCCTGCGCTGCCCCGCGGGCGGCGGTGACCCCGAGGAGCTGGCGCAGACCGAGGGCCGCCCCCTGGGCCTGGCCTTCGACGCCCAGGGGCGCCTGCTGATCGCCGACGCAGACCGGGGCCTGTTGCGCCTCGACCTCGACGACCGGAAGCTGACCACCCTCGCGACCGAGTGCGAGGGCCGGCGCTTCGGCTTCACCGACGACCTGGACGTCGCCCGCGACGGCACCGTCTACTTCAGCGACGCCTCCGACCGCTTCGGCGTCGCCGACTACGAGCTGGACCTGCTCGAGCACGGCCTCAACGGACGCCTGCTGGCCTGGGACCCCGAGACGCAGGCCACGCGCGTCGTGCTCGACGGGCTGCAGTTCGCCAACGGGGTCGCGGTCTCCGTCGACCAGCGCTTCGTGCTCGTCAACGAGACCGGGAAGTATCGCGTGACGCGCCTCTGGCTCGCGGGCCCCAAGGCGGGCCAGCACGACGTGTTCGTCGAGAACCTCCCGGGCTTCCCCGATGGGATCTCCGCCCGCCCCGACGGCGGCTTCTGGCTCGCCCTCGCCTCGCCCCGCGACGCGATCCTCGACGCCGCGCTGCCCTATCCCTTCGCGCGCGCGTTGATCGCGCGGCTGCCGAAGGCGGTGCAGCCGGCGCCCAAGCGCCACGCCTGGGTGCTCGGCCTGAGCGCAGAGGGCGAGGTCACCCACGACCTCCAGCACGCGGCGCCGGAGTCGTTCTCGCCGGTGACCAGCGTCGAGGAGCGCGACGGCTGGCTCTACCTGGGGAGCCTGACCTACCCGGGCTACGGGCGGATCAAGCGCCCCGAGTAAGGCGCGCGGCGTGGTGAGATTTGCGGGTTAGCGCGGCCCTTGGACAGGGGCTGCCTCGGGCGTCGCGTCGTCGAACACCCGAGTCGGCGCCTGCGGACTCGCCTCCACCCGCGCGGCGCTGAAGGCGAGCACGGGCACCAAGCACAGCACCGCGAGTCCGTTGAGCCCGGCGACCACCAAGCCGCCGATCGCGGCTCCGCGGCCGCTGAGCTCGGGGTTCCTCCCGATCGCGACCAGGGCCCAGATCCCGAGCACGACCGCGCCGAGCTCCAGGGCCAGGAGCAGCCCCAGCCCGAGCAACGCGAACCCGCTGTAGTCCGCGGGGGGTCGCGAGAGGTCCTCGGCCTCGACCTCGCGCAGCTGCGCCCGGGCGGCCTCGAGCGCTTCCTGACGGGCCTCCACGACCAGCGCGCTCGACTCCTGGGCGACCGCGACTCGCAGCTCCTCCTCCTCGTAGGCCACCCGCTCTTCCGCCTGCGCGAGCTGCCGCGCGATTCGCTCGTCCTCGAAGGCCGCGTTGCGCCAGAACATGGCGCTCAGCGCGCCCAAGCCGATCGCGCTGGGGATCACGAGCAGGGCCAGGATCAGGCTCAGCACCGCGGCCCTCGAGGTCCGGGTGGGGGGGGCGGTCATGAAGTAGTCGTCGGCGGTCGCCGTCGCGGGGGTCGTGTAGGGCACGTCGTTCGTCCTCTCTGAAGTCGTGTCTGACTCCAGATCGGGCTGGCCGGGCTTCGTGCGGGCGGTTTCGAGATTTTTCTGCTCAGGCGCCCCGCCCGGGCCGGCCAGGGCCGCCTCGAGCGCGCCCAACAAACCGTTTACCGTGGCGAGCCGCTCCTCGGGGTCGGCGGCGGTCGCCGCGAGCAGCACCCGCTGGACGGGCCGCGGGACCCCCGCCTGCTCGAGCGCGAAGGCGTCGGGCCGGCCCGGGAGGATCGTGCTCCCGGTGAGCGCGTAGATCAGGGTCGCGCCCAGAGAGTAGACGTCCGCGCGCGGACCGTCGGCGGGCCGCCCGGCGATCACCTCGGGGGCGGCGAAGGCTGGGCTCCCGGCCGCGGAGAGCGTGCCGCTGAGCCGTCGAGAGAGGCCGAAGTCGGCGAGCTTCGCCTTGCCGTCGGTCCCGAGGAGCACGTTGTGCGGCTTCACGTCGCGGTGCCAGATCCCTGCGGCGTGCAGGGCTTCGAGGCCGGCGCCGACCTGCCGCGCGACCTCCGCCGCCTCGACCACCCCGAGCGGACCTTCGGCTTCGATCCGATCGGCGAGGGAGCCCGCCCCGAGGTATTCGAACACGAGGAAGCCCTGGCCCTCGTGCTCGCCGGTGGCCAGCGACTGCACCAGCCCCGGCGCGCCCTCCTGGCGCAGGGCCTCGACCTTCTTCAGCGCCTCGAGCTCGCTGGCGTAGTCGGCGTTGCCCTCGCGGGTGTAGAGCTTGATCGCCACCTGACGGGTCAGGCCTCCCGCTTCGCGCGCGAGGTAGACCCGCCCGTAGGCGCCTTCACCGAGCAGGCGCTCGACCGTGTAGCCAGGGATCTCGGGCAGCGTGTCCATGGGGCCAGGCTACAGTGTCGACGTGACCGCGACCTACTGGTTTTCGACGCGCTCCGCGCTCCTGCGCGAGGACCCCGCCTGGGAGCAGGTGGCGCCCTACCTCGAGCCCCTGCACCGCCTGATCGCGCGGCGCTACCCCTACGTGAAGCCCCACGACCGCGACGACCTGGTGCAGGAGCTCCTGATCGAGATCAAGTCGACCCTCGCGGCGCGCCACGACCCCGGGCGCGGCCGCTTCCGCAGCCTGCTCGCCGCGGTGGTCCACCGGCGCGTGGTCGACCTCCTGCGGCGCAAGCGGCTCGCCGAGCTCCCGCCCGACGCCGAGGCCGAGGTGCCCGAGGCCTTCGCGACCCTCGACCTCGAGGCCTCGCTGCAGCACGCCTTCGCCGCCTGCCGCGACCGCTTCACCCAGGGCCCGGACCAGGACCACGACGTGCTCTACGCGCTGGTCGACCGGGTGGTCCACGGCAAGTCCAACGTCGAGATCGCGCGCGAAAACGACGTCAGTCCGCACCGGGTCGCCCGCCTGCTGCGTCGCGCGCGGAGCGCGCTGTGCCAGGCCCTCGTCGCGCGCGAGCTCGACCTGCTCCCCGACGACCCGCGCCTGGAGCTCGCGAGCGAGGCGCTGGCGCTGGCCCTGCGCGACCCGCGCCTCGGCGAGCGCTCCGCCGATCGCCTGGAGCCGACCCTCAGCGAGGCCGTGCGCGACCTGGGGGCCCAGCTGCGCAGCAGCTCGCGCGGGTTGGGAGACGCCGACGCGCTGCGCCGCGGACTGGCGGTGGTGCTCGAGGGGGCCTGAACCTGCTTGGCCTACTTGGAGGCCTGGTCTGCGGCCTGCTTGCGGGCGTCGGCCTTGGCCTTGGCGCGCTCGAGGTCTTGGGGGCGCAGCGCGCTCCAGGCCACGTGGTGGAACGCGGGCTCGACGTTGCTCAGGAGCTTGCGCCGGCGGCGCCCGCCGAGGCCTCGCGTCCACGACGTCTGCCCCCAGGCGAGCTCGACCGAGCGCACCGCGGCGGCGTAGTCGTCACCTTCGACCTGCGCGCCCCCGCGGGCCAGGCAGGCCGCGCGGGCGAAGAGCAGGATCAGCGGGAACTGCCGCACGAGCAGCCCGAGGGCGGGCAAGGTCTCGGCGATCGGGAAGCCCGGGCGGAGCAAGCTGCGCCCGCTCACGTGCGCCACGAAGTAATGGGTCAGGGCGCCGTCGGCGACCGGCGCGTAGACGTCGGCCGGCGGCGCGGAGATCCGCACTTGGTGGATCGCGAGCCGCTGCTGGGCGCCCACGGGTTGGATCCACCCCGTGCCGGCGAGGTAGCTCAGCCCCGCGAGCCCGTCGCCCACGCCGCGCACCCCGCGGCGCACCGGCCCCGCCGACCACTGCCGCGGCGGCGTCGGGCGGCAGGCGCGCGCGATCAGGCGCCGGTAGAGCATGCGCTCGAAGAAGGTCGGCGGGCGGAAGGGGACCCGGTGCACGCCGCGCTTGACCTGCTCGCGGACGCCCTTGGCGAAGCCCTCGAGCATGGTGCGCGGCGCCGAGGCGTGCAGGTCGCTCATGCTCGAGCGACGAAACAGCTCGACGAAGCGGACCACGGCGAGCAGGCGGTCGACGAAGGGGCGCCCGGCGTCTTCCAGCTCCGCGGCGATCAGGTCGAGCACGCGCTCGAGCTCCGAGCGCGGGTAGCTCAGGCCGCGGTCGAAGGGGACCGGCTCGCTCGGCGCCGCGAGCGCCGGTCCCTCCTCGAGGAGTTCGAGCGCGAGCTTGCGGTGGCTGGCCAGGGGCTTGCCCGAGTTCGCCGCGACCGCGCTGCAGGTGAACTCCGCGCCGACGAAGGCGAGCTTGCCCTCGGAGCCCGGCGCGTAGGCGAAGGGGTAGCGCCGACAGGCCAGCGGCTTCGCGTCGCGCCCGAGGGTCCGCTCGACCTCGCACACGTTGCCCTCGGCGAGGAACACGCAGGCGCCGTCGGGCGTCCGCGCGGTGTGCGGTCCCCACACTCCGCGCGGCGCCTGCGCGGTGTGCACGACCGCCCCGCGCAGGCCGAGGGAGGTGGCGGTCCAGTCGTGGGCGTCGAGCCGCGCGACGTCCTGGGGCGTGAGGGGCACGGGCAAGGTTCGGCAGCAGTCGCCGCAGCGCTTGCAGGTGTAGCGCACCCCCTTGGCCAAGGCGAGCTTGCGGGGCTCGGTGGCCGCGCTCACGGGGTGAGGTCCAGCGCGTCGAGGGCCGCGCGCAGCTCCACACCGTCGGCGAAGCGGGCGTCGGGGTCCTTCTCCAGGCAGCGCGCGATCAGCGCCCACAAGGGCTCGGGCGCCTCGGGCAGGGGGGGCGGCGGGTCGTTGAGCACGGCGGCGCCGACCTCGGCCTCGCTCTCGCCCACGAAGGGCGGCCCGCCGTTGAGGCAGGCGTAGAGGGTCGCGCCGAGCCCGTAGACGTCGGTCCGCGGATCCGCGCGCGTGTCGGCCTTGAGCTGCTCGGGGGCGAGGTAGCCCAGGGCGTCGAGCGGTCCGGCGCCGAGGAACGACGTCTCTCCGCTCTGCTCTTCGTTGGGGGTCGCGAAGCCGAAGTCCCCGAGCTTGAAGGTGGGCACGTGCGGCGCGTAGAGCACGTTGCTCGGCTTGACCGAGCGGTGGATCACCTCGTGCTCGTGGGCGTAGGCGAGGGCGGCGCTCACCGCGCGCCCGAGCTCGAGGGTCTCGTCGGGAGCCAAGCCGTCCTCGAGGCGGTCGGCCAGGCTCCCGCCGTTGAGCAGCTCCATGACCAGCACGTTCAGGGTGCGACGCTGGATCACGTCGTGGATCGTCACGATGTTCGGGTGCGGCAGCCGCGCGATCGCTTGCGCCTCACGCAGGAAGCGGGCGATCTGCGCCTTGGAGTCGTCGCCCTTGGCGAGCAGCACCTTGAGCGCCACCGGACGCCCGAGGGAGAGCTGCACCGCGCGGTAGACCGCGACCCCGGCGTGGCTGTGCCCGCCGAGGCGCGCCTCCAGGCGATAGCCGGGGAGCACTTCGCGCAGCTTGCCCTTCGCGCTCCGCTCCCCCGAGGCCTCTCCCTCGCTCGGGCGCGCGCCCCCGCGGTCGCGCGGCCCGGTAGGGATCGTCTGCACGAGCGCCTTGGCCGTGGCTCCCCCCTCGCGCGCCTCGCGCTCCTCCTCGGTCTCGATCAAGACCTTGAGCCGCGTGGCGCCGATCCGGATCTCGTCGAGGTCGTCGAGGCGGCGGGTGTTGCGCACGCGCTCGCCGTTGACGTAGGTCCCGTTGCCCGAGTTGTTGTCGAAGAGCACGAGCCCGTCGGCCTTGACGTCGATCCGGCAATGCACCCTGGACGCCTGCGGGTCGCGGATCCGCATTTGGTTGGTGGCAGCGCGCCCCACGAAGATCGGGGGCCCGGGGGTCGCGCTCAGGCCTTTGCCTGCGTCGCGTCCGCTCAGCACGTAAACCTCTGCCAACATAGAGGCCCAGTCTACCCGATGACCTGGGGGCGCTCCGAGCCCCAGGCCAGGTGTCCCAGGGGCTCCTCGGGGCACGAGAGCACCCCGCGCAGGCCCTCGTCCCGGCGGCCGGGCGGTGCGCCGCAAGACAACGTAGTGGATTACGCGATCACGGTTTGCGCACAGGGGGCCGGCGAACTAGAATTCCTGGACGCTGGGGAGGTGCAACTTGCCCCCGAATGAGAACGAAGACACGCTCGAGTTCGCCGAAGAGTTGGAAGACTCCGACGAATCGGGCCCTGTCGAGGCGGTCGAAGGCTCGGTCGAGGTGGTCGGCTACTCGAGCGAAGTGATCGACGTCGCCGACGAGTACGAGCCCGACCCCGACGAGTCCCGCGATCTGAGCGGGTTCGCCGAAGACGCGGGCACCGAGGCGAGCTACGGCATGCCTGCGGCGGTCCCGGCGTTCGAGGGCGAGATCGACGTGGCCCTCTCCGAAGACGCAAACCTCATGGACTCGGGCGAGTTCCCCGCCCCCGACGAGCTCCCGGCCGAGGACACGAGCGGCTACGCGGACGAGGCCGGGCAGATCCTCGACTCCGGGGCCTTCGCCGCGGTCACCCCCCTGGGCGACACCCCGCCCGAAGGGACCTACGCCGAAGAGGGCGACGCCTACGCCGAGGGCGCCTACGCCGAAGGGGGCGACGCTTACGCCGACGCCGGCGCCTACACCGAAGAGGGCGACGCCTACGCCGAGGGCGAATACGCCGAGGGCGAATACGCCGAGGGCGAATACGCCGAGGGCGAATACGCCGAGGGCGAGGACGCAGACGCCTACGCCCAAAGCGAGGAGTTCGCGGAGGAGGAGGCCTACGACGAGGACGATGAGGATCGCCCCAATCGCCCCGGCCAAATCGCCCGCTCCGCCCTCGACGACATTTTCAACCGAGCCAAGCAGATCAAGAAGGACGACTGAGCCACGTCATGGCTTGGTCATCATAAGCCCGGTTGACCCGGTGACTTCCTTCGCATTAGAATCCAGCACCTGAACCGACTGGTGGCAGCGCGACACCAGCCCCAGAGCGGGAGAATTTTCAGATGAGCCTTTTGGCGAAAATCTTCGTCGTCATTCAAGCCGTCCTCGTGATGGTCTACCTCGGCATGTCTGCCACGCTCTATCAGCATCGGCGTGAGTGGCGCACCAGCTACGCTCAACTGAAGCACCGTCACGAGACGGCCATGGGTCGGGCGCAAAAGGAGATCCGCGGTCGCGACACGCTGCTCAGCGCGCGCAACGAGTTGATCGCCGCCAAGGAGACCGAGGTCCGCGATTACAAGAACAAGGCCACCGAGGCCCTGGCGAGCATGCAGGACGCCCGCAGCGAGCGCGACAAGGCGCGGCAAGCGGTCGACAGCAAGGAGCGCCAGATCGACACCCACGTCAAGGAGATCGAGAGCCTGCGCTCCGAGCTCTCCAAGAAGACGTCGGACTTCGAGCGCCTGCAAAACGAGTTCACCCTCGCCACCCGCCGTCGCGAGGTCGCAGAGGGCCAGGTCGCGCGCCTCACGGCGCTCGTGACCAACCTCGAGCAGGACAACGGCGACCTCCGCAGCGAGTTCGCGAGCACCCGCCGCAAGCTCAAGGAAGCCGAGACCATGATCTCCATGGCGCAAGAGGCTGGCTTCGACTGGGAGACCACGCTCCCCTCCGCGCCCGTCCCCGTGATCCGGGGCAAGGTCGTGGCGGTCAAGCGTGACGTCGACCCGCCGCTGGTGGTGCTCAACGTCGGCTCCGACGAGAAGGTCCGCCCGGGCTACAGCTTCTCGATCCACAACAACGGCCGCTACAAGGGTCGCGTGATCGTCGAGCGCACCCTGCGCGACATGGCGAGCTGCCGGGTCGAGTTCGCGGCGGAGGGCGCCACGATCGCAGCCGGCGACGACGCCGCCACGAGGCTGCAGTAATGGCCGACGAGGTCCTCTCCCGGCCGCCTTCGCACCCGATCGCGAGCACGCTCCTGATCCTCTCGTGCATTGGCACGATCGGGTGTATCGGGTTCGTGTGGGCCGAGCTGTTCAACGAGTACATGCCCGCCAAGGGCGCCAACTCCCAGATCGAGGCCCTCCTGCAGAAGCACGGGCCCGTAGCGATCGCCAACGGCCGCCGCGACGAAGACGTCGATCATTACAAGATCGACTTCGGCGCGGGCGACATGATCGAGGCGATCGACAAGAAGCTCCTCGGCAACGACGAGTCGATCGAGGAGCCCTCGAACCCGACCCCTCCGCCTTCGGACGGGGGCGGGGGAGACGAGGGCGGCGGCGACGGAGACGGCGAGTAGCGCCAGCCTCGAGCTCGAGCTTCACCGCGGGCGCCCTTCGGGGCGCCCGATTGCATGTACCGGGGGGCGGGCCCGGTTGCATAAGTCAGCCGATCGAGCACCATGAGGGCATGGCCGACGACGAGGAAGGCAAGGCCCCCGCAGGGTCCCGGATTGGGCGTACGTTCAAGCTGGCGAAGCTCGCGACGAGCACCTCGGCCCAGCTCGCCAAGGGCATGGCCCGACGCGCGGTCGGCGCCGAGCCGGGCGAGCGCATGGACACGCACCGCGGGATCGCGACGAGCGTGGCCGACGCGCTGGGGAGCATGAAGGGCCTGGCCATGAAGGCCGGCCAGATCCTCTCCTACGTCGACGACTGGATCCCCGAAGACGTGCGCCCGGCCTACCGCGACGTGCTGGGCAAGCTCCAGGCCGAGGCCCCCAAGGTCCCGCTCGCCGACATGCTCAACGTGTTCGTCGACGAGGTCGGCGAGCCCCCCGACGAGGTGTTCCGCGAGTTCTGTGACGAGCCGATCGCCGCGGCCTCGATCGGCCAGGTCTACAAGGCGGTGCTCCCCAGCGGCGAGCCCGTGGCCGTCAAGATCCAATACCCCGGGATCGAGAAGGCGATCAAGAACGACCTCAAGAACTTGCACCTGCTCGAGAACGTGCTGCGCGCGAGCACCCTCGGCCGCCTCGACGTCAAGCAGTCGCTGCGCGACATAGCCTCGAAGATCGAAGAGGAGCTCGACTACACGGTCGAGGCCAAGAACCAGCTCCGCTTCGGCGAGCTCTACGCCGGCCACCCCCAGGTGGTGATCCCGCGGGTCCACGAGGCCTACTCGCACCGCAGGGTGCTCACGAGCGAGCTGCTCACGGGGCGCACCTACAAGCAGATCCAGCAGGCCTCGCAGGAAGAGCGCAACACCTACGGGCGCGCGCTCTACACCTTCGTGTTCGGCAGCCTGCACCGCCACGCGCTGTTCAACGCCGATCCGCACCCTGGAAACTACGTGTTCCTCGACGGTGGGCGCGTCGGCTTCCTCGACTTCGGCTGCGTGCAAGAGTTCCCGCTCAGCGTGCCGCGCGAGTTCCAGCGGATCATTCAGCTCCTCTGGGCCGGCGAGACCGAGGCGGTGCGCGAGGCCCTGCCCGCCTCGCTCGGCTACCCCGGCGAGGCCACCGAGGAGGTCAAGGACTTCATCGAGGACTACGTCACCCACCTCTGGCTGCCGATCCGCGAAGACAAGCCCTTCCGCTACACCTCCGAGTTCACCAAGTCGATCATGCAGCGGACCCGCGGCGGCGTGGCCCTCGGCGCCAAGGTCGCCCTGGCCCAGGGCTACCCCGACACCACCACCCGCGGGCTGGCCCTGCTCAACCGGCTCCAGTTCGGCTTCATGTCGATCCTGGCGGGGATCGAGGCCGAGGCCAACTGGCACCGCCTGATCCAGGACTTCTTCGTCGACGAGCCGCCCCAGGGGGGCGAAGCGGGCGCGGCGTAGCCGCACACCTTCGTCTCGAGGGCACTTAGCTCCACCGCGCGTCCGTCTCTCGACACCTGACCGCCCACAATCGGGAAATCGTTGTAGCCGTGACGGAATCTCTTTATCTTTCCCGCCTGGGAGAACGAGAGAGAGAACATTCGTGCGAAATCTTGCTTGGGTGGGGGTGTGCCTGATCGGCACGCTCGGGTGCAGCGGTGGTTCGAGCCGCGGAGGCGCGAGCACCGCGGCGGCGGTGACCAGCGGCCAGACGAGCTCCACGAGCTCCAGCCAGCCGGCGGCGGGTCCGCTTCACCAAAAGGCCCTCGGCTTCGAGACGACCCTCCAGGCCCAGCACGTGCCCCACGGGCAGGTGCAAGACGTCCTGATCGACCCCAACGGCAACGTCGTGCGCACGGGCGGCGCGCCGAGCCGCTGCCTGTGGACCGGCGTCTACGCCGCGACTCAGGCCATGCGCTTCCAGGCGACCGGCGACCCCCAGGCGCTCGCGCAGATGGAGACCGCCTGCTGGACGCTGCATGACCTGGCGACGATCACGGGCTACCCCGGGGTGATCGTGCGCGGCTACGACGACGCCGCGATCGAGAGCCGGGGCTACCCCGGGACCGGGGCCTACGCCGGGCTCAACTACAACCAGGGCAAACCCTCCCGCGATCAGTACGCCGGCTGGTTCTACGGCGTGGGCGCGGCCTTCGACCTGATCCAGGACCCCGCGCTGCGCCAGGCCCTCGAGGCCGACGTGCGCGCGGTGTGCGACCTGCTGATCGCCAAGGACATGGTGCTCGAGGCCCCCTGGGGCCCGCAGGGCACCCTCGAGCGCTTCTTCACCCTCGCTCCCGACTACTTCTACCAAGACAGGATCAACCCCCAGAGCTGGGCGACCGTCGACGACTTCCCCTTCAACCTGATCGCGCGCAGCGTGCCCTACTCGCCGCAGGTGGCCCAGGCGCTGCGCAGCGCGCCCTACCCCAAGATCCGCGCCGGCGAAGGGCTGCGGGGGCTGTTCTTCTTCACGGTCGCCGAGCACATGACCGGCGACCCGCGCTACACCCAGTGGAAGCAGACCCTGATCCAGCGCGGCTACGTCGAGGCCCTCGACAAGTTCGGCACGATCGGCGACGACCTGCTCTACGGCAAGAACATGGCGGCGGTCGAGGAGGCGGTCCGCGACCTCTCGAACGTGCTCGCGGTGGTGCTCCAGGTGTGGCTCTCGAACCAGGGGACCCTGGGCGGAGTCGTCTCCCAGCTCCTCCCGCTGGCGACCCCCCAGATCAGCGCCTGGATCGCGAGCTCGGTCGTGCGCCTGCTCAACTGGCTGCACGACCCCAACAACCAGCAGCGGCTGCAGGCGATCCTCAACGACGTGCGCCTGTTCTCGCAGGTGCTCAACCTGATCGGCCAGCAGAGCCTCGCGCAGCAGATCGACGGCTTCCTCGCGCAGTACGGCTCGAACCTCACCCAGCAAGGCCTGATCGACCTGGCGCGCACGATCCGCTCGCACCTCGGCGTGAACCTGAGCTTCATGCCGCTGAGCCTCATGGTCCAGTTCGAGACCGACCCGCAGCTCCTGGCGAGCTACAAGACCGCCATGCACCGCTCGTGGGAATACCTCGCCACCGACCACAACCCCGTGGTCAACCTCCTGCACCACGGCTACAGCCAGACCGGCGCCGACGACGTCGGGCACTCGATCCAGGCGCTGAAGAACTTCCACGACGACATGTCCATGCGCGAGATCGACAACAGCGGCTGGCCGGGCCTGGTGGTCAGCCCCTGGCCCGACCGCTTCGGCCGCGTGGGGAACCACGCGATCCAGCCGCTCTACTTCCCGGTCGACGCTCGCGCGCCCGATATCTTCGTGTGGCGCGGGCACCCGCGGCAGATCAAGTCGGGCGCCAACCAGCCCGACCTGAAGGTCGCCCCGCTGAGCTACCTCTACCCCTACTGGCTGGCCCGCCACCTGGGCGTGATCGGACCGGCCGACTAGCCCGCACGTCTCACCACTCGCTCCGCTCGTGGATTCGAAGTGCGGCCAGCCCCGCAAACTTCGTGGTGAGATTTACGGGCTAGTCCGTTCAGCGGACTCACGATCGGGCGGGGCGGCGGCCCCGCCCGTTTGTGTTTGGCCGCGCGCGCGCGAGACTGGGCGCATGCAAGCCCACGTCTTTCGCGTCGGCCCTTTGGGCCCGCAGCAGTTCCTCTACGTGCCGGTGCTGGCCGACAGCGGCGAGCTGCGCCCCGAGCACGTGGTGCCTGCCCCCGACGACGCCCGCGGCCTCGCGGCGCTGCGCGCGCAGCTCGGCGAGAGCGCCGAGCTGATCTGCGCGCCGGAGCTGAGCGAGGCCGCGGCCGCGCTCGGCTGCGCCGTGGCCGAGCTCGCGCAGCCGCACCGGGAGCTGCGCGCCGACGTGGCCCTGGCGGTGGTGGGCGAGGCGCGACTGCCCGCGACTCGCCCGCTCGAGGCGCGACGCATGTTCCTCCGCGGGCTGGGGATCTTCAGCAACAGCCCGGCCTGGGAGCACGCCTGCCTGACCGGCGCGCGCCTCAGCGCCGAGCTCTCGGGGTCGCTCTTCGGCGAGCCGTGCGCGCTGACCGTGGCGCTTCAGGCCTCACCCGACAGCCTGGCCCTCGACCTGGCCCAGGACGGCGCGATCGAAGAGCTCGGCCTGCGCCTGGCCCCGACCCCGGGCTTCGCCGTGGCCACGCTCAGCGCGGCCTACCGTCTCAGCGCGCGGCCCGAGTTCCTCCGGGGCGCCCCCGACGCCGCGCGCTACGGCGCCCTGGGCGCGGCGTTCCTCGCCCTCGCCGCGATCTCGCCCGAGCTCTGCGAGCGCGAGCTCGAGGTCCAAAACGGCCTCGCGGTCGAGCTCACGGTGCGCGCCCAGCTGCACTCACTCCCCTAAGAACGCGGCCCTTGACATTGAACTAGCGCACTAGTACACTCGTCGCACCTGAGGAGGTGTGGTGTGAGTGTCGAAACGAAACGGACGGCGCGCTGGCCCTGGCTGCTCTCGCTCGTCGTCGTCGGTGGAGCTGGGGCGCTGGGGCTCGCCTGGCTCCGGGCGCGCGAGGCCTCGCGCGAGGGCGAGGCGATCGCGAGGCTGATCGCGATCTACCGCGCGCAGGAGCGCTATCGCGAGGAAGACCGCGACGGAGACGGCGTCCTCACCTACGCCGAGAGCGAGGCCGCGCTCGTGGCGGCGGGGCTCCTGCCGGCGTGGTCCGAGCCCGCGCCCTACCGCTTCGAGGTGGCCCTCGGCGAGCACCCCCAGTTCACGTGGATGGCCTGCGCCGCGCCAACCGACGAGGGCGCCCGCGGCGACCGCTGCTTCGCCGTGAGCTACCTGGGCGAGCTCGCCGCCTCGCCCCAGCCGATCCTGCCCACCCCTTCCTGCGAGCTCCCCAGCCCCCGCATGGAGCTGTTCCTCGCCCCCGAGGCTCCATGAGCCCCCTGCCCAAGAACGCGGCCGCCGCCGAATCCGAGACCCCAGGGGTCGAGCTCGCTTCGACTCGCCCCTTGGCCGATCGCGCCGCGGCGGCCGAGGCGCTGCGCAGACAGCCCGCCCTGCGCCGGGTATGCCTGGCCCTCTACGCCGGGCTGTTCCTCGGGCTCGTGGTCGTGCCCTTGGTCCGCAGCTGGCAGGCGCAGCGTGAAGCCGCGGCGCTCGACGGCCTGAACGCGATCTGGGTCGCCCAGTGCACGTTCTTCCGCGAAGACCTCGACGGCGACGGCCTCCACGACTACGCGCACGACCTCGCGGAGCTCGAGCGCTGGGGCGCCCTCGACCCGTCGGCCCTCCCGGACACCTACACCTACCGCGTCGAGAACGGCACCTGGACCTGGGTCGCCTACGCCGACCCCAAGCGGATCGGTGACCCCTACCTCGGGCTCGGCCCCATGTTTGGGGTCATGGCGCCCGAGGGTCGCGGCGTCCGGCGGAGCGAGGCGCGCTTCGCCTTCACGATTCACCTGAAGTAGCCCGCGGCCGGCCCTGAGACCTGGCCCGCAGACACTGCTGGCCGCACTTCGAATCCACGAGCGGAGCGAGTGGTGAGGAGTGCGGGCTAGAAACCCCTGTCGTGGGGGCCCAGGGCTGGGGTATTCTCGCGGCCGGCCGCGTCTGCGGCCCCAAGCGCACGAGGCCAGCATGCACACCGGGTCCTTCATCGACGGCGAGTGGTTCGCCCCCAAGTCCACGACCAAGGTCACCAACCTCAACCCCGCCAACACGAGCGAGGTCCTCGCCGAGTTCCCGGCCGCCACCGCCGCCGACGTCCAGCGCGCGGTCGAGGGCGCGAAGCGCGCCTTCCTCGAGTGGCGCGAGGTCCCCGCGCCCCAGCGCGCGCGCGTGATCTGGCGCGCCACCGAGATCGCCCGCGCCCGGGTCGAAGAGCTCGCGACCATGCTCTGCCGCGAAGAGGGCAAGATCCTGGCCGAGGCCCGCGGCGAGATCAACAAGGGGATCTCGGTCCTCGAATACTACGCCGGCGCCGGCTTCCGCCTCCAAGGGCGGACCCTGCCCGCCGAGGGCAAGAACGTGTTTACCTACACGATCCGCCGCCCGCTGGGCGTGGTCGGCCTGATCACCCCCTGGAACTTCCCCTGGGCGATCCCCGTATGGAAGGTCGCGCCCGCGCTCGTCGCCGGCAACACCTGCGTGCTCAAGCCCTCGGAGATCACCCCGGGCACCGCGAGCCTCATGGTGGAGATCTTCCAGGAGGCGGGGCTGCCCGCGGGCTGCCTGCAGCTCGTCGTCGGCTACGGCGAGGAGGTCGGCAAGGCGATCGTCGACCACCCCGACGTGCACGCGATCTCGTTCACGGGGAGCACCGAGACCGGGCGCCTGGTCTACTCCCAGGCCGGCAAGCGCGGGGCCAAGGTCACCTGCGAGCTCGGCGGCAAGAACGCCGTGATCGCCCTCGCCGACGCCGACCCCGACGCGGTCGTCGCCGCCGTGCTCAACGGCGCCTTCGGCTCGACCGGCCAGCGCTGCACCGCCACGAGCCGCCTGCTCGTGCACGAGTCCCTCGCCGGGCGGATCACCGAGGCCCTGGTCGAGGGCGCGCGCGCGCTCAAGGTCGGCCCCGGCATGGACCCGACCTCGACCATGGGCCCGATCGTCGACGCCCAGCAGTTCGAGAGCGTCCTCGGCTACATGAAGTTGGGCAAGACCGAGGCCGAGTGCCTGATCGGCGGCGGCAAGGCCGCGGGCCTCGAGCAGGGCTACTTCGTCGAGCCCACCGTGTTCGCGGGCGTGAGCCCCGACGCGCGGATCTTCCAGGAGGAGATCTTCGGCCCCGCGCTCTCGATCTGCACGATCAAGACCCTCGACGAGGCCCTGAGATACGCCAACAGCGTGCGCTACGGGCTGACCTCCTCGGTCTACACCCGCGACGTCTACGAGGCCATGCGCTTCGTGGAGGGCGTGGAGACCGGCATGGTCCACGTCAACGAGCCCACCGTCGGCGGCGAGGCCCAGCTCCCCTTCGGCGGGATCAAGGCCACCGGGATCGGCGACCGCGAAATGTCCGAAGACGGGCTGAACTTCTTCACCGAGCAGAAGACCGTGTTCGTCAACTTCGACGAGGGCGCCAAGCGCGACTTCAACCGCTAGGGCCGGCCTTCGCTGCGCCGGGGCCCAGCCGCAGCGCGCCCGCGTGCCACGCCTGGAGCAGCGCGTAGAGCCAGCGCACGTCCGCTGGCGGGAGCGCGACGGAGTCGAGCAGCTCCCGGCGCCGACCGCGAACCCTGACCCAGAGCATGAGGTCCGCGCACTGCACGGCGTCGACCTCGGCGCGGGCCAGGTCGCAGCGAAACCCCCACCCGACCGGCACCCCCGAGCGCAGCGCGAGGCGCTCGGGGCTCAGCCGCAGCCGGTTGCGACAGCGCTCGCGCAGGAGCAACCCCGGGACGAGCAGCAGCCCCGCCCCACAGAGCGGGAGCATGGCCAGCGCGAACAGCCAGGAGAAGCCCACCTTCTCCGCGCGGATCAAGGGCCAGCTGAGCACGAGCTCGTCGGGGTAGTCCCGCTCGAGCCGGAGCCTCGAGCCCTCGGGCGGCGCGCTGACGCCCGCCCTCACGGCGGGCTCGAGCGCCCCGCGCGCGAGCTCGTCGAGGGTCCGGGCGACCTCCCCCGCGGCCCGCTCCCCCTCGCAGGGGATCAGCAGCCAGCCTCCGAAGTAGGGGTGCTTGACCCGCAGCCCGTAGCGCGTCGGCTCGCGCTGCTCGAGCGCCGCAACCGGCAGGTGGTAGACCCCCCCGAAGGGCGGGGAGATCACGGCGAAGCCGTCCTCGAAGCTGCAGCTCCCGTAGCGCCGCCGGAGGTAGACCAGGTAGCCGATCAAGGCCCCCAGCGGTCCGAACAGCCCGAGGACCACGGCGACGGTGAACGCGCCCGTCGCCGCGCCCTCCCCGACCGGCGACTCCTGCGCCAGCCGCACCAGCTCGGGCCGATAGGCCGCGAGGGCCAGCAGGGTCGCCGCGAACACGAGCACGGTCACGACCGGAAAGCTCAGGATCGCGATCCAACCCACGACGCGGTGCGCGCGCGGCAGGGGCCGGGAGTAGCCGGGCTCAGCCAAGGTCGCGCTCGGGGAAGCGCAGCGCACCCGCATGCCACGCGCGCAGGAGCTCGTAGACCCAACGCGCGTCGGCACGGGATAGCGCCAGGACGTCGACCACGTTCTCCAGGCGCCCGCCCAGCTCGAGCCACACCACCTCGTCCCCGTACCACACCGCCGCCTCGATCGCCTCGCGCGGGTGCTCCCAGTCGAGCCCGAGCCCAGGCACACGAACCGCTGCACGCATGCAGAGCGCTCCAGGGGTCACCGAGAGCACGTGCCGTCGTCGCTTGCGCAGCGCGAGCAGGAGCAGCAGGAACAGTCCGATCCCGAACACCGGCAGCAGGGCGACCGCAAAGGCCAGCGCATGGACGACGCGCCCGTCCCTCACCGGACTCCAGCTCAGCACGATCGCCTCGGAGTCCGCGCGGTCGATCCGCACGAGCGACCCCGGCGGAAGCTCGCCGAGGGGCCGGGGAGCCACCGGCCCGAGCTCCGCCAGCGCGAGGTCGTCCAGGGCTCTCGCGAGCCTCCCGGCCTCGTGCTCGCCGTCGCACGGGAGCAAGGCCCAGCCCGCGCCCGCCCCCGCGCCGGCGCCTCCCGGGCGGGGGAGAGCCACGCGGAGGCCGAAGCGTGTCGCTCGACGCTCCCGAAGCCAGGGGACCGCGATCGAGTGCTGCCTGGAGAAGGGAGGGCAGAAGGTCGCCAGCCCGCCTTCGATCGTGCAGCGGCCGTAGCGCCGCCGCAGCCAAGCCAGGTAGCCAAAGAACGAGACCCCCGGCCCAAGGAACCCGACCAGGAACAACGCAACGCAGCCGCCGAGGATCGTCAGCGATCCCCCCGGGACCTCCTCGCGCAGGGTGGGGAAGCTCTTCCCGAGCACCTCGAGTGTGGCGACCCCGAGCGCAGCCCCTCCCAGGCTGGCGGGACCGACCAAGACCCAGCCCGCCCAACCCGCCAGGCGGTGAAGCGGAGGAAGTGGGCGCTCGAAGGTCAGGACCTCCGGGGCAGCAGCGCCCAACGCGGACGCCACCTGCTCGTTCCCCACGCGAAGCGGCCTGTCGACCGCTCGCAACCCCTCGTCTCCCTGCATGCCCTCAGCCTACCCCGCCCGCGACCGCAACCGCACGCGCCACGCCGGACTCCCCGTAGCCCTAACCCCCGCCCCTCCCACGAGAAATGCTTGCCCTGACCCTGCCCGCTGCGGCAGAATGCCGCGCCTCAGGCCGCGCAGCTCCGCGCGCCGACCGCTTGATCAGGAGAGCCCCATGGCAGACCTCAGCATCGAGGTAGACGGCCTCAAGTTTCCCAACCCCTTCGTGATCGGCTCGGGCCCCCCGGGGTCCAACGCCAACTGCATCAACCGCGCGTTCTCCCAAGGCTGGGGCGGCGTGGTGTGCAAGACGATCGCGCTGGAGGCCGACAAGGTCAACAACGTCGCCCCGCGCTACGCGCGCCTGCGGATCGACGGCGGCGACCCCAAGGACAAGAAGCAGATCTTCGGCTTCCAGAACATCGAGCTGATCTCCGACCGGCCCTTCGACGACTGGCTCGACGACTTCAAGAAGATCAAGGACACCCACCCCGACAAGGTCCTGATCTGCTCGATCATGGAGGAGCCGCGCAAGGACGCCTGGCAGGAGATCGTCGAGCGCTGCCAGGAGGCAGGCGTCGACTCCTTCGAGCTCAACCTGAGCTGCCCCCACGGGCTCCCCGAGCGGCGCATGGGCATGGCCATGGGGCAAGAGCCCGACATGGTCGAGCGCGTGTGCAAGTGGGTCATGGAGGTCGCCAAGGTCCCGGTGTGGGCCAAAATGACCCCCAACGTGACGAACATCACCGTCCCCGCGGAGTCGGCCTTCAACGCCGGCTGCCAGGGCGTGGCCGCGATCAACACGATCCTCTCGGTGACCGGCGTCGACCTCGAGACCCTGCGCCCCATGCCCACCGTCGAGGGCCACTCGATCCCGGGCGGCTACTCCTGCAAGGCGGTGCGCCCGATCGCGCTGCGCATGTGCATGGAGATCGCCCAGGCCTTCCCCAACAAGACCCTCTCGGGGATCGGCGGGGTCGAGACCGGCAAGGACGCGGCGCAGTTCATTCTGCTCGGCGCGCACACCGTCCAGGTGTGCACCGGCGTCATGCTCTACGGCTACAAAATGGTCAAGCCCATGATCGAAGAGCTCAGCGCGTTCATGGACAAGCACGGCTTCACGTCGATCGAGGACTTCCGCGGCAAGAGCCTGGAGTACTTCACGACCCACGCCAACCTGGTCGAGCTCCAGCGCGCGGCCCAGGTCAAGAAGTCGCTCGAGAAGGACAGCGACTGGAAGGGCGAAGACTTCGTCGAGCAGTCCGAGGCCCTCGCCGCCAACACCACCAGCTAGCGCGCCGCTGGCCGGACCTCATTCACTCACGCGCGGAGCGCCTCGCGCCTCGCGGTCCGCGCTGCATTTCGAGCACAGACCATGAGCAACGAGGCCCCAGCGCCCGTATCGCTCGCGCCCTATCCGTGGGTGTGGCGCCTGGCGACGGCCCTCGAGCTGCTCGCCAGCGCCGGGGCCTGGCTGGGTGGGCTGCCTCCCTGGACCTGGCTCCACGCCGTCCAGGCCCGCCTGGTCGAGGTCCCCTCGCCCGTGCTCAGCGCGGTGGCGCTCTTCGCCTGCCTCTTCGCGCCGACCTGCCTCGCCTACGCCCTGGCCACCACCCCCGAGCGTCGACGCCGCGGCATGACCCTCGACGAGGTCGCGCGCCTGCACGAGCTCGCGCCCTGGGGAGGCCGGCGCGCGGGGAGCCCCCTGGCGCGCCGCCTGCCACCGGGGCTGATCCTGGCCGCGCTGGTCCTGACCGGCGCAGGGGTCAGCCTCGGCCCCGCCGCGACCCCCGAGGCCGCCGCGGCCCTCGAGGCCCAGCGCGGCCTGCTCCTGGGCGCCGCCGGCCTGAGCGCATTGCTCGCGCTCGTGGTGACCGCCTGGCGCACCTGGAGCGACCGGGCCCGCGCCGCCGCTGACCCAGACGGGTAAAGACGCGACGGGTCGCCTCGCAAACCCGATCCCCACCCCCCCTCCGCCTCCGAGTAGGATCCGCGCTGGAGGACCGCATGAGCCTGCCCGCTGGGGCCCTGATCCGTGACCGCACGCGCCGCGAACGCGGCTACGGCCGCATTCACGAGCCGCGCGAAGACGGCTTCGCCGTGATCGCGTGGCCGGGCGAAGAGCTGCGCGAAATGCGGATCCACGGAGGCGGCGACCTGATTCGCGCGCAGCTCCACCCCGGGCAGCGCGTGCGACGCACCGAAGACGAGCGCGGCGTGATCGGCGTGATCCACGCCGAGGTCGAGCACGAGGTCGAGGTCGACCGCTACACACGCCAGCCGATCCTGCGCTTGCGCGAGTACGAGGTCCGCTTCGACGACGAGGTCATGACCCTCGGCGAGGACGTGCTCGAGCCCGTGCCTCCCGAGGGCAACGACCCGCGCGAGACCCTGCTCGGCTGCGCCTGGCAGACCCCGCGCGCCTTCACCGCCCGCGTCGACCTCCTGCGCACGACGTCCTTGTGGTACGAGAACGCCTTCGGGATCCCGGCCTTCCTGGGCGCACGGGTCGTGCCCCTCGCGCACCAGATCTACGCCGCGCGTCGGGTGCTCACCGACCGCATGCCGCGCTTCGTGCTCGCCGACGAGGTCGGCCTGGGCAAGACGATCCAGGCCGGGCTCGTGCTCCAGGCCCTGGCCGCGACCCAGCCCGGGCTGCGCGCGCTGGTGATCGCGCCTGGCGCCATGAGCCGGCAGTGGCTGTGCGAGCTCTTCCTGCGCTTCGGCGAGCAGGTCTTCGTGCACGTCGACGCGCTCAGGATCGACGCCGCCGACGACCCCGAGCTGTTCGAGGCGAGCCGCATGATCGTCTCGACCGCGGCGCTCGAGACCTTTCCCGAGGTCGGCCAGCACCTCCTCGCCCAGCCTTGGGACCTGCTGGTGATCGACGAGGCCCACCAGATCCACCCCGACAGCCCGCTCTACGGCCTGCTGCGCGAGCTCGCTCAGCAGACCCCCGGCCTGCTCGCGCTCTCGGCGACCCCGGCCAAGGGCGACGTGCGCGGCCTGCTCGGGCTCCTGGGCCTCGTGGCCCCCGAGGTCTACGACCCCGCCAAGCCCGAGCGCTTCGAGGCGGCCCTCGCCGCCCGCGACGCGATCGCGACCGAGCTCGACGGGCTGCTCGCCGCCCTCGACGAGGGCACCCCCGACGACTACGCCGCGCGCGCGAAGGCCTTGATCGCGCTCCTGCCCTCGGACCCGCACCTCGAGGGCTTCGCCAAGCGGATCAAGGCCAAGGACGAGGCCGCCTTCGGCGAGCTCGTGGCCTACGTTCAGGAGCACCACCGGGTCGACCGGCGGATCGTGCGCACCCGGCGCGCCACCCTCCAGGGCCTGGGCACCGCGCTCTGCAAGCGCGAGCAAGAGGTCCTGCGCTACAAGGCCACCCCAGCCGAGGTCGCCCTCGTCGAGCACGTCGAGGCGGTGCCCGCGCCGAGCGCGGCCAACCCGCTGCAAGACGCGCTCTGCGGGCTCTACCGCCGCCGCGCGAGCACGGCCCCGGTCCCGCTGCTCGAGCTGCTCGAGCGGCGCAAGCTCGCGCTCAAGGTCAAGCGCAAGAAGGCGAGCGAGTTCGACCCCCTGGCCGCTCTCGGCGCCGACCCCGGCCCGGCCGAGGAGGAGTACATCCTCGAGCGCGTGGTCAAGGAGGCCCCGGCCCTGCCCGGCGAGGCCAAGTGGCTCGAGCGCGCGGTCGAGCTGACCCACGCCTGGCTCGTGGCCTCGCCCGACGGCTGCGCGCGAGTCAAGGCGACCCTCGCCTGGCTCAAGCGCGAGGCCCGCGGCAAGGTGCTGGTCTTCGCCCAGGACCGCGAGACCGTGGTCGCCTTCGCCGACGTGCTCAAGGACCGCCTCGGCCCCGACGCCGTGGGCGCGATCCACCACGAGCTCGACGAGGGGCAGCTCAGCGAGATCGCGCTGCGCTTCCAGCAGGCCGACGGCCCCTGCCGCGTGCTCGTCTCCGACGAACTCGGCGGCGAAGGACGCAATTTCCAGGTCGCGAGCGCGGTGATCCACCTCGACCTGCCCTGGGCCGTGGGACGGCTCGAGCAGCGCGTCGGCCGCCTCGACCGAATCGGGCGCAAGGCCAACCGCTCAGTGCGCTCGGTGATCTTGAGCGGCCCGGCCGCCAGCGAGCGCGCCCTGCTCCAGCTCCACGCGGGGGTGGTCGGCGTGTTTGAGCGCTCCCTGGGCGGGCTCGAGTTCCTGCTCCCCGAGCTCCAGCGCCAGGTGACCCGCGCCGCGTGCGCCGGAGCCGCCGCGCTCGAGGCCCTCGAGGGCCCGCTGCGAAAGCAGGTCGAGTCCGACCGCGCCCAGGCCGACCGCGCCTACCAGCGCGCCCTCGACGCCACGACCGAGGCCCTCGACGAAGCCAAGGAGCAGGCCGAGATCCTGGCCTCGGTCGACGGCACCGACGACGCCGACAGCCTCGCGGGCTGGGCCAAGCGAATCGGGATCAAGGTCAAGGCGCTGGGCGACGACCTCTGGAGCCTCGAGTGGAGCTGGGAGCGGCTCAAGCGCGTGCCCCCCGGGATCGCGCCCCTGGGCTACGTCCCCGACGAGGGCCGCGTGCGTCGCCGAGGCACCTTCTCCCGCGAGCGCGCGCTCAAGGACGAGGCCCTCGAGTTCTTCGGCCCCGGGCACCCCCTGATCGACGCGATCGTGCGCGACCTCGGCGACGAGGCCGAGGGCCGCGCCGCGGTCTTGACCCGCGCCATGGGCCCCGACTACCGCGGCCACGCCTACCTGCTGGTCGTGGCCGACACCGCGCTGGCCGACGAGGCGCTCCCCGTGGGCATGCGCTACCGCGCCCAGGCGCACCTCTGGCCTCAGGTGCGCACGGCCGCCGTGCGCCTCCGCCCGGGCGCCGAGCCCGCCGCCGTTCAGGTCGAAGACCGCAAGCTCCTGCGCTTGCTCGAAGACGGCGACAGCAGCGACCGCCCCCTCGACCCCGACGCGCTGGCCGGCTTCGTGAGCCTGCCCAAGCTGTGGTCGGCCGTCGACGCCGGGATCGAGCAATGCCTGACCCGGATCCAGGCCGAGCGCCAGCCCGAGGTCGACGACGCCGTCGCGCGCCTCGAGGCCGAGCTCGCCCCCGACCTCGCCTTCCTCCAAGGCTCCCTCTCCCGCCTCGAGGGCGCCGAGAAGGAGGAGGCCCAGGCCGAGATCGAGGTCCGCCAGCGCCTGGTGGCCGCGGTCCGCGGCGAGCGCCCGCGCCTCGCCGCGCTGGCCGTGATCGTGGGCGTCGCGGGCTAGCGAGCTCCACCCACGCCCCTGTGGTCGAATGACCCGGTCGAACGACGTCGAGACTGGAGGACAGGTGACGCCAAGAGGTCTCACGCGGGTCGCTGGAGGCCTGCTCGTGGTGGGCGCGCTGCTCGCGGGCTTGATCGCGGGCAACACGCCGCGCGGCCCGCTCACCGTCTCGGGTCAGCTCGAGGCCGACGAGGTCCGCGTCGGGTCGCGGATCGGAGGCAGGGTGCGCCAGGTCCACGTCGAGGAGGGCGCGGCGGTGATCGCCAGCCAGGTGCTCGTGACCCTCGAGCCCTTCGACCTCGAAGAGCGGATCGCCGAGGCCCAAGCCCAGCTCGAGGCGGCGCGAGCCCACAGCGCCCGCCTGGAGGCCGGCGCGCGCCCGCAAGAGGTCGCCCAGGCCAAGGCCCTGCGCGACGAGGCCGCCGCCCGGCTCCAGGATCTGCGCCGCGGCCCGCGCGCCCAGGAGATCAAGGCCGCCCGGGTCGGCCTCGAGCTGGCCGAGGCGGAGCGGCGGCTGGCCGCCCTCGAGCGCGAGCGGATCCGCGCGCTGCATTCGAGCGGCGCGGCGCCCCAGGATCAGCTCGACGCCGCCAACACGCGCTGGGAGGTCGCCGAGGCGCGCGTCCAGACCCGCCAGGAGGAGCTCGCGCTGCTGCTCGAGGGCACCCGCGCCGAGCAGGTCGCCCAGGCGCAGGCGCGCCTCGAGCAGGCGCAGGCCGCCCTCGACCTGGTCGAGGCGGGCTTCCCCCCGCAGGATCGCGCTCAGGCCGAGTGGCTCGAGCGCGCCGCGGCGGCGCGGGTGGCTGCCCTCGAGCGCGCCCGCGAAGAGCTCACGGTCCGCGCCCCCTTGGGGGGCGTGGTCGACGCCCTCGACCTGCGTCCGGGCGCCCTCGTCCCCGCCAACGCCCCGCTGCTCTCGATCCGAGACCCCTCCCGGCTCTGGGTCCGCGCCTACGTCCCCGCGCCGTACCTCGGCCGGGTCCGCGAGAGCGGCGTGCTCGAGGTCCGCGTCGACGGCTTCGGCGAGCGCGCGTTCTCGGGGGCGGTCGAGTTCGTCTCGCTCCAGGCCGAGTTCACCCCCAGCAACGTGCAGAGCCCCGAGGAGCGCCAGCAACAGGTGTTCCGCGTGCGCTTGCGGATCGACCCCGCGGGCGCCGACCTCCGCCCGGGCATGAACGCCGACGTGATCCTCGGGCCGCGCCCTTGACGGAGCCCGGGCCCGCGATCGAGCTGCGCAACCTCACGCGGCGCTTCGACGCCTTCGTGGCCGTCGACGACGTCTCGCTGCGGGTCGAGCGCGGCCATATCTACGGGCTCCTCGGCCCCAACGGCTCGGGCAAGTCCACGATCATTCGCATGCTGTGCGGGGTCCTCGCCCCCAGCGCGGGGAGCGCCACGGTGCTCGGCTGCGACGTCGCGACCCAGGCCGAGGCCCTCAAGCGCCGGATCGGCTACATGTCGCAGAGCTTCAGCCTCTACCGCGACCTCTCGGTGGAGGAGAACCTGCGCTTCTACGGCCGGGTGTACGGCATGCAGGCCGAGGCCCTCGACGCGCGGGTCGAGGAGCTGCTCGGCCTGCTCTCGCTCGGCCCCTACCGGGCGCGGGTCGCGGGCCAGCTCTCCGGCGGCTGGCGGCAGCGGCTGGCCCTCGCCTGCGCGATCGTGCACGACCCCGACCTGGTGTTCCTCGACGAGCCCACGGCCGGGATCGACCCGGTCGCCCGCCGCCAGCTGTGGGACCTGCTCTACGAGCTCGCCGCCGCCGGCAAGACGCTCCTCGTCACGACCCACTACATGGACGAGGCCGAGCGCTGCTCGGAGGTCGGCTACCTCCACATGAGCAAGCTGATCGTGAGCGGCGAGCCCAGCCGCCTGCGGAGCCTGCCGCAGGTGACCCCCCAGGGCACCCGCCGCCTGGAGCTGGAGTGTGGCGACCCCGGGAAGGCCGTGGGCGCGCTGCGCGCGCTGGAGGAGGTTCGGGACGCGACGCTCTTCGGCCGCCGCGTGCACCTCCTCGTCTCCGACGCCGTCGACCCCGAGGCGCTCCCGGAGCAGGCGGGGCTCGAGGGCGAGTGCAGCGTGCGCCCGGCGAGCGCAGGCCTCGAGGACGTGTTCGTCATGCTCAGCGCCGAGCACGCCCTCGCGCGCGA
>JAGQRJ010000675.1 GCA_020425635.1 Planctomycetota bacterium
GGTAGGGTCACGGCGTGGGCCGAATTCGCACCGAGACCCTGATCGCCGCGCCGCCGGAGCGCGTGTTCGACGCCGCGCGAGATATCGACCTGCACGTTCGCAGCCAGGAGGGCTCCCGCGAACGCGCGGTGGCGGGGGTCACCCAGGGGCTGATCGGTCCCGGCGAAGAGGTGACCTTCGAGGCCCGGCACTTCGGGCTGCGGCTGCAGCACCACGCGCGCATGGTCGAGTTCGACCGCCCGCGCCGCTTCGTAGACGCCATGGTCCGCGGCGCCTTTGCGTCGTTCGTGCACGAGCACCTGTTCGAGGCGACCCCCGAGGGCACACGCATGATCGACACGATCGACCTGCGCGCGCCCCTCGGGCCCCTCGGGCGGCTCGCCGAGTGGCTGTTCCTGGATCGCTACCTGCTGCGACTCCTGCGTGGGCGCGTGGAGGGGATCAAGGCGGTGTGCGAACGGACGGCAGAGCGGCCCGACTGATCGCGACGCCGGCTCCCACGGACTCCCCACCCGCGGTAGAGTGCGCCCCCTGGGAGGGTTCGGGTGAGCGAGAGCCGCTGGGCGGGACGTGTGGCGCTGGTGACCGGGGCCTCGCGCGGGATCGGCGAGGCCGTGGTCCGCGTGCTCGTCGAGCTCGGCCTGCGCGTCGTGGCCTGCGGGCGCGACGAGGCCCGGCTCGAGGCCCTGGCGGCGGAGCTGGGCGAGGCGGTGTGGCCCCTGGCCTTCGACCTGCGCGACCTGGCCGCGATCGAGGGCGCCTTCGCCCAGGTGCGCGCGCGCTGGGGCGGGGTCGCCGTGCTCGTGAACAACGCCGGGCTGGGCAAGGACGCGCCGCTGCTCTCGGGCGCGAGCGACGACTGGCGCACGATCCTCGAGGTCAACGTGCTCGCGCTCTGCGTGTGCACGCGCGAGGCCACCGCCGACATGCTGCGGGCAGGCAGCGGGCACGTGATCCACGTGTCGTCCATGTCCGGGCACCGGGTGCCCGGCGGCGGCGGCGGGGTCTACGCCGCGAGCAAGCACGCCGTGCGCGCGCTGACCGAGGGGCTGCGCCGCGAGCTGCGCGCGGCCAGGGCCGACGGGGTGCGCGTGACCGCGGTCAGCCCGGGCTACGTCGCCACCGACTTCCACCAGACGCTCAAGGGCGGCGACCCTGCGTTCGCCCGCCCGGTCGACTACCCCATGCTCAGCGCGGCGGACGTGGCCGAGGCCGTGCGCTACGCGCTCTGCGCCCCGGCCCACGTCGAGCTCCACGACGTGCTCATGCGTCCAACGCAGCAGGAGACCTAATGCGCCCTCAGCCCCACCCCGCTTGGCGCCGCTTCCCGGCGCTCCTGCTCAGCGCGCTGCTCGTGGCCTGCACCGCCCCGGCCCAGGACCCCGCGCCGCCGCTCGCCGGACCGCCCAGCAAGCGCCGGGGGATCAACCTCTCCAAGGCCTGCCACTACAGCCGCGAGGTCCCCTTCGCCGACGTGTTCCAGCTCTCGAGCCCCTGGATCCACCAGAACGCCGACTCGACCAAGCCTTGGCGGCTCGACGAGGCGCTGGAGGAGACCGCCGACGGCTGGCCCGTGCTCCGCCCCGGGCGCGGCGCGGCGACCCTGCTCCTCCGCGGCCAGGGCGGGAAGTACCCCGCCGGCGACTACGTGTGCACCTACCGCGGGAGCGGCCGGATCACGGCGAGCCTCGACGGGCGGGTCGGCGACGCCGAAGACGGGCGCCTGGTGATCGAGGTCGCGAACCCCTCGGACGAGGGGATCCTGCTCAAGATCGTGGAGCAGGACCCGCAGGACCCGATCCGCGACCTGCACGTGTGGCTCCCGGGCTACGAAGACGGCAAGCGCGTGTGGAATCAGGCCTTCCTCGACGCGCTGCGCCCCTTCGGCACGCTGCGCTTCATGGACTGGCAGCGCACCAACAACTCGGTCCAGGTGCGCTGGGCCGAGCGCAGCCTGCCCTCTCACCGCACCCAAGACAGCGACCGGGGCGTGTGCTTCGAGCACGTGCTCGCGCTCTGCAACGAGCTCGACGCCGACCTCTGGCTCTGCGTGCCGCACCAGGCCGACGACGGCTACCTCGACGCGCTGGCGAGCTTCGTCGCCGAGCAGCTCGAGCCCGAGCTGCGCGTCTACCTCGAATACTCCAACGAGGTGTGGAACGGCATGTTCGAGCAGCGCGCCTGGGTCGAGGCCAACACCCCGGGCGGGTCCTTCGCCGAGCAATACGCCGCGCGCTGCAAGCGGGCCTTCGCCGCCTTCGCCAAGCGCCTGCCCGCGGAGCGCCTGGTGCGCGTGGTCGCGACCCAGGGCGCGAACGTGCACTACACCAAGCAGCTCGTCGCGCAGTTCGCGGCCGGCGAGGCCGACGCGCTCTCGCCCGCCTACTACCTCGGCCTCGGGGGGGCGGTCAAGCAGATCGACCCCGACGCCACCCCGGCCGAGGTCGTGGGCGCGCTGCGCGCCGCCTGGCAGGGCGAGCGCAAGGGCGCCATGGAGCAGGTCGCCGCCCTGGCCGCCGGCAAGCAGCTCCCGCTGGTCGCCTACGAGGGCGGTCAGCACCTCGTGAACTACGACAAGCAGGCCCCCAACCGCGTGGCCCTGATCCGCGCGCAGAACACCCCCGACATGGAGCGGCTCTACGCCGACCTGTTCGCCCACTGGAAGCAGCTCGGCGGCGGGCTGTTCTGCGCCTACAGCCTGGCCACCGCGCAGGACGCGCGCTCGGGCTCGTGGGGTCACCTCGACAGCGTGTTCGACCCTCCCCAGGAGTCGGCCAAGTACCGCGCGCTGCTCGAGTGGTGGGCTGAAGCGGGCGAGGAACGAGGCTCCAAGTGAGGTCCCGAGCAACGCTGAACCGCCCCTGGGTCGTCGGGCTCGCGCTCGCCTGCTGCGCGGGCGCGCTGTGGGCGCAGGAGGGCCTGCAAGAGAAGCTACCCCCCGGGGTCGAGCTCTCGGTGCAAGGCGTCCAGGGCGAGATCGCGGCGATCGGGACCGCGCTCCCCGAGGCCACGCGCACCCAGGCCCTCGCCGACTTCGAGGCGGCGCTGAGCTCGCTCAACGCCGCCCAGGACGCCAAGGACCGCGCGGCGGGCTACCGCGAGCTCGCGGCCGGCGCCCCGGCGCAGCTGGCCGCGATCCGCAGCCAGCTCGGCCGCCCCCCCGCCGGGGACGGCCCCCCCAAGAAGGCGCTCGAGCTCCCGCTCTCGGAGATCCAGGAGCGCCACCGCGCGGCGAGTGAGACCCTGCGCGACGCCGAGCGAGACTTCGCCGACATTCAGCGCGAGCCCGACATACGGGCCAAGCGCCGCACCGACCTCAACCGCGCCCAGGCCAGCGCGCGCGCCGAGCTCCAGCGCCTGATCGGCGAGGTCCGCGGCGAGCCGCCCGTGACGCGCACCGACAGCGCGCCCCTCGCGGCGCGCATGAAGAAGATCGCGCGGGTGCGCGAGCTCGAGGCGGTGATCGACCTGCACGAGGCCGAGCTGCGCAGCTTCGACGCGCGCCTGGAGCTGCTCCCCGCCCGGCGCGACCTCGCGCAGCGGGCGTTCAACGTCGCGACCAAGCGCCTCGAAGAGTGGCAGGCGGTGCTCAACCAGCGGCGCAAGCTGGAGGCGAAGGCCGAGGCCGAGGCCGCGCGCCAGGCGGCGCGCGAGGCGGCCGCCAACTTCGTGCAGCTGCGGGTGGTGGCCGAGCTGAACACCGAGCTCGCGCAGAAGCGCAGCGAGCTCGCCGGCGTGCTCGAGGAGTCGAGCAAGCGCTTGAACGCGCGTCGCGCGGAGCTCGTGCGTCTGCAGACCCAGTTCCACGGGATCCGACGCAAGCTCAAGGTGGCGGGGCTGACCAACGCCATGGGGCAGGTGCTGCGCCGGCAATACAACGACCTCCCCGACGTCAGCGAGCTCCGCAGCCAGGGGATCGTCGAGCAAGACCGGCTCGCGGCCGCGCAGTTCAAGCTCTACGAGTACGAGGAGCTGCGCAGCAAGGTCGGCGACCTCGACGTGGCCCTCGGCAACGTCCTGCTCAACGCGCCGGTCTACCCCTTCGACCCGCACTACGGCGAGATCGTGGGCGTGGCCCGCGAGCTCGTCGTCGCCCAGCGCGACCTGCTCGACGCGCTGATCCGCGAAGACACCGTCTACGCCAACCAGCTCTTCGACCTCAGCCGGGTGACCCAGGAGCTCGAGGCGGCGAGCACCGCCTACCGCACGTACATCGAGGAGCGCGTGCTCTGGGTGCGCAGCGTCGTGGGCCCGCTGCACCCCGACCCGCAGCAGACCCTCGACGCCCTCGCGTGGTTTGGCTCGCCCGAGTCCTGGACCAAGGTCGTGCGGGTCACGGCGCGGCACCTCGCGACCTACCCCGGGTCGACGGCCAGCAAGGCGCTGATCGCGGTCTTGCTCGGCTTCCTGTTCGTGTTCGGGCGCCGGGAGCTGAGCCGGATCGGCGAGCGCGACCCGCGGCGGGTCGGCTTCGGCATGGTGCTCTACGCCTCGCTCTTGACGGTGCTCGTGGTGCTCCCCGTCCCCGGCTGGTGCTGGCTCTTGGCGGGGATCCTCGAGGTCACCCACCAGCAGCCGACCCTCGGGCTGGCGCTCGCGAGCGGGCTCCAGGCGATCAGCCTCGTGCTGCTGCCCGTGCTCTGGATGTGGTTCCTGCTCCGCCCCCGCGGGCTGGCCGAGGTGCACCTGTTCTGGCCGGCCAAGGCGGTCTCCAAGGCGCGCCGGGAGCTGACCTGGCTGCTCCCCGCGGTGCTGCCCTTCTTGTTCGTGATCGCGGTCATGGAGCGCGCGGGGATCACCGCTCACGAGGAGGCCCTGGGGCGGCTGGCGTTCTCGGCGGTCATGATCCTGACCTCGGTCGCCTCGGCGCGCGTGTTCTCCAAGGGCTCGCCCGTGATCCAGGAGCTGCGCGCGCGCGCCGCGGAGGGCTGGCTGTTTCGCCTGCGCCGACTGTGGTTCCCGCTCCTCGTCGGCTTGCCCTGGGTGCTCCTGATCGCCTCGTGGGCCGGCTACTTCTACACCGCGCTCATGCTCAGCCAGCGCCTCCAGGCGTCGCTGTGGCTGGTGCTGGGCACGATCCTGATCCACGCCTACGCCATGCGTTGGCTCGACGTGGTGCGCTGGAAGCTGGTCCTCGAGCACCGGGCGGCCAAGGCCGCCCGCGCGCGAGAGGCCGCCGAGAAGGCTGCGAAGGAGGCCGCCGAGCGCGAGGCCGCCGAGCTCGCCGCCGCCGAGGCCA
>JAGQRJ010000676.1 GCA_020425635.1 Planctomycetota bacterium
AAGGCCCCGTCGCGGAAGCTGAGCGCGACCTTCTTCCCGCCGACCTGCACCTCCTGCAGCGGCGTCGCCTTCAACGCTTCGACCGAACCCAGGTCCTGCCAACCGTCCGTCATGGGATCCCCCCTGCTGCGGCCACTATCGGGCACGGGAGGAGAAAAGTCCGCTCGGTCGTGGCTCCGCCAGGGGAGGGCTGAACTCACGACGACCTCGAACCGCAGAGCCGCTGAGGACCGTTGCGCGAAGCGGCGCAGGGAAGCGAACTCCCTCGAACTAGTTCGCTTGAGCGCTCACCGAGGCCACGACCTCGGGCGTCCGGTCGGCGGCCTCGTAGTAAGTCTTGAACGCCTCGACCTCCGGGGTCGCGTATTCGAAGAGCTCACTGGCGAAGCGCGCGCTCAGCGGCTGGTAGAGCAGCGTGGCCTCGACCCGGTAGGGACCCGCGGCCGCAGGGGCGAGGACGCGGTATTGGATCGTGTCGCCGCCGCCGAGGAAGTCGCCGTCGCCCGTCACCCCGCGCGGCGCGGTGGCGGCGGCGCCTGGGTAGCTGGCGCTCCAGCCCTTGGGGAGCAACCGGTTGTCCTTGAGGTAGCCCTCGCCGCGCAGGAGGAGGAAGGTCAGGGCCCCCGCGCCGTCGCTCATGAGCGACTGATAGATCTGCACCTGGTCGGAGCTCGTGATCGCGGCGCGGTGCGGCTGGTGGGGCCCTCCAGGCAGCTCGCTCGCGAGCGGGGCGCCGCCGTTCACGATCCGCCCGGCGGTGTCGTGCTCGCCCGAGGCGAACACCACCTGCCCCTGGGCGTCGATCACCCGCAGGCGAACCCAGGCCCGCCGCACCGGGTGCCCGGTGGGGAACTTGTGTCCGCTGAGGTTCTCGACGGTCAGCGGGAGCTGCAGCAGGTCGCCGGTGCGGATCCCCGCGCCGAGGGTCAGGCGCGCGGTCTGCGTGCCGAGCTGGTTGCGCGTCTCCTCGATCAGCGCGTCGAAGGCGCTCGCCGGCGCGAGCGGGCGCAGGTCGGCGGCCTGGTCGCGCAGGATCGCGGGCACGAGGGTGTTCCCGCCCACGAAGGTGTGTCGGGCGTAGGTCTGCCGTGGCGCGGTGCCGAGCCCCGCCTCCGCGATCGGGGTCTGGATCGGGTTGCCGTCGCGGTCGTTGCGCGGGGTGTGGCACGCCTGACAGCTCGCGGCCTCGGCGGCGGGGGTCGCGACCTGATCGTTGTAGACCGAGTTCTGCCACTCGAGGAACGGGCTCTGCTCGAGGATCTTGCCCCCGGTCGGCGAGCCGTTGGCGTCCATGGCGATCGTCGTGAGCGTGTGGCAGCTCGCGCAGAGGTTCGAGTCGGAAATGTGCGCGCTCTCGCGCGGGAGGTAGTTGAGCGCGAACCCCATGGGACTCCCGTTCGGGTTCGCGTGGGGGCCGTAGATCTCGCGGTTCGTGCCGATCGTGTATTTGCCGTCGAAGGTCGCGGCCACGTCCTGGGTGGGCTCGATCTGGTGGCACGCCGCGCACGAGACGCCGTCGAGGGCGAGCTGGGAGCGCAGGCTGTCTTGCTCGAGCAGGTCGAGGCGCATGGACTCGCCCTTGGCCTGGGCGTCGAACTGCGCCATGGGCGCGTGACACTCCAGGCACTTGGACTCGATCGTCCGAGCCATGCTGGGGGTCGCGGCGATCTCGACCGAGACCTCGGCGCGCCACAGCGGGTCGCGCGTCGCGTTGGCCATCATCGTGGCCTGCCACAGCTGGTAGGGCGACACATCTCGCCCCGCCGCGTCGCGCATGGAGCTCGGGTCCGTGGCGTGGCAGTTCGCACAGGCGATCGCCGTGGTGAAGGGGTGGACCTCGACCCGGCGCGCGGCCGAGAGGTGCGGCCACGCCGCCGAGCCGAAGGTCGTCGTCGTCGAAGAGGTGGTGGGCGAGGGTGGGGTCGAAGACGTGATCGGCGTTGAGGTCGAGGCGCCGCCGCCTCCGCCCCCACCCCCGGAACAGCCGACGCTGAGCACGCCGACCAAGAAGGGAAGGGTCAGGAAGGTCAGGAGTGAGGTTCCAAAGCGAAACGTCATGCCCTCCCCTCCGCAAAGGAGTGTCCCGAGTTAACCCTTGCGCCGGAGGGCAGCGTTCACACGGGTACGACAGGGCCCGAGAACGACGGGCGCGCTGAGACGCAATCGAGCCGGTCAACGACGCACGTAGGCAAGATAGTGCAGCCCTCCCTGCGCCCAATGCACGCCACGTGCCGCTGCGAACCGGACTCAGTTTCCTGACGGAACGCGTTCCGTGCGTTCGCCCAGGCCCGACCCCCGGCTCTGCGCCATTGCCCCTGCGTTGTTCGTCGGCGGCCCGAGGGTCACACTCTCAGAGTGCAGCGCATCGGCCCCTACGACGTCCAGCGCGAGCTCGCCCGCGGCGGCATGGGCGTGGTCTACCTGGCCCGCGGTCCCGACGGGGGTCGGGTCGCGCTGAAGCTGCTCCTCGACCAACGCTCGGCCGACCCCCGCGCCCGACGACGCTTCCAGACCG
>JAGQRJ010000677.1 GCA_020425635.1 Planctomycetota bacterium
GATCGACTCGCCCACGGTCATGTGGTCCCAGAGCCCGAGGTCCTGGAACACCAGCCCCACGCCGCGGCGCGCCGGGGGCGTGCGCTGGGCGCCGTCGGCCGCGCACACCGCGCCGCCCACGTGGATCGCCCCGCCCGAGAGCGGGGTCAAGCCCGCGATCGCGCTGAGCAGGGTGGTCTTGCCCGCGCCCGAGCGGCCGACGACCGCGAGCCGCCCCCCGGCGGCGAGCTCCAGGCTCACCTCGCTCAGGATCGTGGCGCCGCCGGCGACGACCGAGAGCCGGTCGACGCGTAGCGCGGGCGGGGTCGCCGAGGGCTCGCTCATGCGCTCAGTCTACAGCGCTGCGCTTCGAGGGCGTCGTGCGTTCAGCCGAGCCCCGGCCCGCGCGCGCCCCCCCGGCTCAGAACGCGCGGGTCCCGCCCGCCCCGCCGCCGAGGGCGAGCTCCGCCGCGCGGCGCAGGCCAGCCTCGCGGATCGCGTCGCGCCCGCCGCGGTAAGGGAGCGGGAGCTGATCCACGCGCTCGGTGGGGTCGACCCCGCGGCCCTCGAGCACGACCCCGTCGGTGAGCGAGGTCGCGTCCTTGATCGGCAAGCAGAGCACCGAGCCGTCGGAGAGCTGACGGAAGGTGCAGGCGATCACCGCGCCGGCGGTGGTCTCGCCGATCAGGGGCCCCACCTCGCGCTTGCGCCAGCCGTAGGCGAAGGCCTCCTTGGCCGAGCGCGAGTGCCCGTCGATCAGGCACACGACCGGCTTCGTCCAGCGCGCGCGGCGTCCGGAGAAGCGGTTCAGGATCTGGGTCACGATCCGCGGCTGGCCGCCGCGTCCGCGCACGTCGAGCACGAGGGCGTCGACGTCGGCGAAGGGCCCCGCGAGGGCCTCGTCGAGGATCGACACGACGCGCGGGTGAATGAAGTGGTAGAGCCGGATCACCCCCACGCGCACGCCGTCTCGCTCGACGACCTCGACGCTGGCCTCGCAGCCCTTGATCTGGCTCCAGGCCGCGGGGGTCAGGGTCAGCTCGCTCACCGGGCCCCCGCGCTCGCGGCGCACGGCCACCGTGTGGGCCTCGGGGCTCAGGTTCAAGAAGTAGCCGGGGGGGCCCCCGAGGGCCGGGTCGTGGCCGGCGGGGTCGAGCTTCGCCGCGGGGGCGGCGCCGTCGATCGCGAGCACCTCGTCGCCGATCCGCAGGCCCGCGCGCTCGGCCGCGCCCCCCGCGGTCAGCCCGCCGACGTAGAGCGTCCCGTCGAGCTCGGTGAGCTCGCAGTCCGCGCGGACCGAGGCCTCGTTGCGGAACTCGCACATGAGCTCGCGCAAGAACACCCGCCGCTCGAGGAGCACGAGGTGCGAGGCCCCGGCCTCACCGAGCATGTCGTTGGTCACGGCGTGGACCTGCACCGGGGTGCGCGCGCCGCGGAGTCGCTCGACGTATTTGTCGACGACGCCGTCCCAGCCCTCGGGGAGCTTCGCGCGGTCGTAGAACGCCCCGGTCGTGACCCGCCAGGCCTCGCGCAGCACGTGCTCGGGCCCGAGCACGTCGAGCACGCGCTGAGCCTGGGTTTCGCGGTCGAGGCCGGCGGGGTTGCGGGCGCTGACCTGAGCCTGGGCGAGGGGCGCGAGCACAGCGCCCGCGCAGAGCAGGGCCAGGAGGCGCAGGGGAGACTTCATGGGGCGATCCTTCCGCGGCGGGCCGAGGGCCTCGAGCCGAATGTGCCCTTTACGCGGACCCAGGCCCGCCGTTGGTCACCAAAGGGTCAACTCGGCCCCTCCGGAAACAGCGCAGCCCCAACGTGAGTTGGGGCTGGCCGCGGAAGGAAGGAAGGATTGTCGGAGTAAGGACGCGCCGCTCGAATCGATGGGAAGGAAGGAGGAGGAGGAAGGAAGGGTTGTGGGGCGCGTCCTCGCTTCTTGTTGACGAGCCTAGAGCGACCCCTGTGCCAACCCGACCTCGGGCCTAAGTCCAATACCGGTGAGAGCGCCCCGTTGCGATCCACCGGATTTCGGAAACGGGCTCAGGAGCGGTTCGCGTCTCAGCGCCCGGCCGCTCGCTCGATCAAGACGATCGCCTTGCCCCCCTTGCCGACGGCGAGGGAGACCTCCCCGCGCAGCAAGCGCAGCGCTTCGTCGCCCACCAGCTCCCGGCGCCAGCCGCGCGCGAGGGGGCAGTCGTCGAGGTCGCGCCCCTCGGCCACCCGGCGGGCGAGGGCCTCGAGCTCGCTGCTGGTGGCCAGGACCTCCTGCGCCACGTCGAGCTCCCGGGAGCGCTGGGAGAGGTAGGTCTTGAGCAGGTCGACCCCGGCGCTGACGTCGACCGTCGGGCGCTTGGTGCGCAGGCTCGCCGGTGGGTCCGCGTCGAGCCCGCGCTGGATCGCCTCGAGCAGCGCGTCGCCGTTGCGGCGCACGAGCGAGCTGTGCAGGCCGCGCACGGCCTCGAGGCCCTGCTTCGTGGTCGGCTGCTTGCGCGCCAGGGCGAGCAGCGCCGGGTCCTTGAGCACGAAGCCGGGGCGAATGTCGCGGCCGCGGGCGTTGTCCTCGCGCCAGGCGGCCAGCTCCCGCAGCACGGCGAGCGAGGTGCGATCGAGGGCGCGCGAGCCCTTGACCTTCAGGTAGCGCTCGCGGTCGGGGATCGGGGCGTAGGACGCGGGGTCGGTGAGCGGCGCCTGCTCCTCGTCGAGCCACGCGCGGCGCCCGCTGCGCGCGAGCAAGCCCTCGAGCGCCTCGTAGCACTTCATGAGCGGGATCACGTCGGCCAGCGCGTAGTCGATCTGCGCGTCGCGGAGCGGGCGCTTCGACCAGTCGGAGTATTGCTCGCCCTTCTCGGGCTTCTTCCCGACCAGCTCTTCGACCAGGCGCGCGTAGCCGACCTGGTGCCCGAAGCCGAGCAGGGCGGCCGCCCGCTGCGTGTCGTAGACCGGCGCGAGGGTCGCGCCGAGCATGCGGTTGAGGATCTCGAGGTCGATCCGCGCGGCGTGGAACACCTTCAAGCGCGTGGGCTCGGCGAGGAAGCGCAGCAGCGGATCGATGTCCACGGCCAGGGGGTCGATCGCGAACCCGGTGAGCTTGCCCTGGGGGTCGCGGGCGGCGACCTGCACCAGGCACAGCAAGGGATCGTAGGTCCGCTCCCAGAAGAACTCGGTGTCGACGGTGAGGACCTTGGCGTGCGCGAGCTCCTCGAGCGCCGCGCTCAAGTCCTCGGGGGTCTCGACCAGTTCGGGGGCCTCCACTATTTGAGCTCGTCTTCGACGAACTCGCGCCAGCGTTCCTGGAGGCTCTTCAGGTCGAGCTTGCCGAAGGAGTCGTCGAAGGCCTCGCGCTGCGACTTGCCCTTCTTCAGCGCCTTGAAGTAGGCCTTGAGCGGCTTGAAGTAGGCGCGGTCGTCGGCCTCGCAGAGGAAGTAGACCATGGCCCAGGCCTGCGCGTAGTGGTTGCCCACCGCCTTCCCGTACATCTCCTGCTGGGTCATGTTCATGAGCAGCTCGAAGTCGACGTCCTTGCCCTGCTTGACCATGCGGCGCACGGTGGCGGTCCGCCACGGGTTCGGCCGGATCCGCATGCCCTTCTTGGGCTGGGTCACGTATTCCGAGGGCCCGAAGTAGTCGGCGAGCCCTTCGTTGAGCCACTGCGGCGGCTTCTGCTCCATGACCCCGTCGAGGAACTGGTGGAAGCCCTCGTGGTTGAGCACGAGCAAGGTGTCCGACTCCTTCTCGTAGCGAAACAAGAACAGCTGCTTGAACATGGGGTCGAAGTGCCCGCCCGCGCCCTGGGGCCCGCCGTTCTTGTGGTACTCCGCCTTGTCCTTGAACACGACGATCGGGCTCTTGCGCTTGCTCTTGGAGCGCGGGAAGAGGTTGCTGTAGAGCTTGCGGATCAGCTCCGCTTGCTCGGCGATCGAGTCCGCGAACTCCTGGCTGACGTTGGTGCGCACGACGTAGTTGCTGGTCTCGGCGGTGTAGGTCGTCTCCCAGTCGGGCCCTTCGAGCACGAGCTTGAGCTTGGCGTCGAGCAGCTTGAGCTGCAGGTGCTCCGGCTGGAGCTTGAGCCCGGCCTGGGTGTCTTCGCGCGCTTGCTCGAACTTCTGCTGCCCGGCGAGCAGCGAGGAGCGCATGAGCAGGCCGTTGAGGTAGTCGGGCTTGAGCCGCAGCGCCTTGCCGTATTGCGCGAGCGCCTCGTCCTCCTCGCCAGCCCAGCGGCAGGCGTCGCCGAGCTCGACCATGGCCTCGTGGAACTTGGCGTTGCGCTTGATCGCCTCCCGCAGCCGACGCTGGGCCTGCGGGTGGTCGCCGAGCACCTGGTAGGCGATCCCGAGGTAGTAGTCGGCGAGCGCGCAGTTGGCGTCGAGCTCGCGGGTGGCCTCGAGCTCCTTGGCCGCCGCCTCGACGAGGGCCTTGCCCTGGGGGTCGCCCTGCTTGACCTTGGCGAAGGCGGCCTTCCAGGACGCGATCGCCGCCTCGTAACGGGCCTTGGTCTTGCCCCCCAGCCAGGGAGGGAGCTCGAGGTTGGGGCCGTCGGGCTCCTCGGTCGGGGTCGGGGTCTCCAGCTCAGCGTCGCGCGGGGCGTGCTCGTGCCCGCCCGCGTTGGGCTCCTCCTGAGCCCGCGCCGAGACGACGAAGATCAGGGCCAGGGCCAGAGGCGCCGCCCACCGTTGAATTCGCATGCCGCTCTCCCTGGCCCAATGATACGCCGCGGCTACACCGCGGGGGCGCGCTCCGCCTCGTGGTCGGCCCAAAATTGCGTCAAATCCGCGTAAGGATCGCTCGAGATCAACTCCCGCGGGCTCACGCGATACCAGTCCCGGGGGAACACGCTCGAGTAGCGCCGCGTGGCGAAGCGCTGCCCCACCAGCGCCACGACCCCCCGGTCGTGGGGGGTGCGGATCACGCGGCCCGCCGACTGGATCACCTTGTTCATGCCCGGGTAGAGGAACGCGTAGTTGAAGCCCGCGCCGTAGCGCTGCTCGCAGTGCTCGCGGATCAGCTCGCGCTCGAGGTTGACCTGGGGCAGCCCAGGCCCGACCACGATCGCGCCCACGCACAGCTCGCCCGGGTAGTCGACGCCCTCGGTGAAGATCCCGCCCTGGACGGTGAACAGAACCACCGGCAGCGCGCGGCCGTGCACCGCCCGCTCCAGGCGCGCGAGCACCTCGCCGCGGTCGTCCTCGGACATGCTCCGCCCCTGGCGCAGGACCTCGTGCCCGGGGACCTCGGGCATGCGCTCGGCGAGGGCCTCGAGGTAGGCGAAGGAGGGGCAGCACACCAGGTAGTTCCCCGGGCGCGCGGCGACCACCGCCCGCACCGCGTCTTCGACGATCGGCAGGTCGCGCTCGCGCTCGCGGAAGGTCGTCGAGGGCCGGTCGAGGATCAGCACCCGGCGGTGCTCGGGCGGGAAGGGGCTGGGGCAGGCGAGGAGCTCGGCGCGCTCGCCGAAGCCGAGCACGTCGCGGTAGAAGGGCAAGGGCTCGAGGGTCCCCGAGACGGCGACGGCTCCGGCGCAGGCGTCGATCCTGCGGGCCAGCAGGCGCGAAGGGTCCTTGCAGAGGATCTTGAGCGTGCCCCCGCGCTCGGGGAGGTAGAGCTGCGCGAACTCGGGGCCCGCGAGCTCCATGACGCCGACGAAGGAGCTCACGCGCCGGCTGAGGAGCACGAGCGGGTCCTCGCGCGCGCTGCCCCCCGAGCGCCCCCCGGCGAACCAGGCCACCGTGAGCTGCTCGAGGGCGTCGCGCAGGCCGGTCAAGAGCTCGACGTCGTGTTGCACCGGGCGCGCGCCCCCCTCGCCTCGCCCCCGGACCCCCGGCGCGGGCGGAGCAGGCGCCGGAGGCGGCGGCGCCGGCGCGGGC
>JAGQRJ010000678.1 GCA_020425635.1 Planctomycetota bacterium
CGCCGCCGCCGCCGCCGCTGCGGCGGACCGCGGTGGGGGCGCCGTTGGCGCCCGCGGTCTGCGTGCTCGCGGGGGCCGCGGTCGTGCCGGTGAGGGCGGGCGGCGCGGGGGCGGCTTCGACCTCGATGTCGACGGTCTCGCTGGCCGAGAACTCCTCGTCGCTCACGGTGAAGGTCACCGAGTGCAAGCCGACCTGGGTCGCGTCGGGCTGGAAGCTGAAGGTCTCGCTGGCCTCGTCCCAGGTCGCGTTGTCGAGGGGGCTGAAGGCGACGCGCAGCGGGTCGCCGTCGGGGTCGCTGGCGCTCAGCTGGAACGCGAGGGTCTCGCCCACGCGCACACGCTTGGCCGGGATCGCGGCGAGGGTCGGCGCGTCGTTCTGGGCCGCGGGGCCGATCCCGTGCAGGTTGAAGGCGTCGGAGAGGGTCACCCGCCAGGCGCCGCCGTTGACCACGCGGTCGCCCTCGAGGACCGCCTCGCGGGCCTCGATCAGGTCGGCCTGGTCGGTCAGGCGAAAGACGCCCTCGGCGACGGCCTGGTCGATCGCGAGGCGCGCGGCGGGGTCGACCGCGGCGGCCGCGGTGCGAGCGCGCCACAGCGCGCCGGCGAAGATGTGTCCGACCCGGTGCACGTCGCCGTTGCGGTCTTGGGGCCACACGAAGCGGTCGCGCAGGTCGCGGATCGACCCGCCCACCAGCCAGCCGCCCACGTCGGGGTCGTCCTTGAACGCGCTCGGGAGGTAGTCGGCGAGGCCCTCGTTGAGGCCGCCCGACTGCTCGCTGCCCGAGAGCTGGACGATCTCGCTGAACAAGGCGTGGCAGTATTCGTGCTGGCAGACCGACGACGAGCGCGCGGCCTCGCGCCCGCCGAAGGTGCCCATGGCGATCAGGCCCGTGAACGACTCTCCGCCCGCGTTCACGTTCTGCGGGGTGAAGAACGCGTTCTGCACGGGCTGGCCCTGGCCGTTCTTGTAGCGCACCGAGAGCGCGAAGCGCGTGCTCGCGGCCGTCGAGCCCTGAAAGCGGGGGTAGACCGCCTGCACGTGGCGATTGAAGTCGGTGATGTTGTTGAAGCCCGCGAGCTCGTCCTGGGCCGCGCTCGCCTCCTGAGGCGAGAGCAGCAGGTCGGCCGGGCCGGTGTAGGTCAGCTCCTCGCCGCCGCTGACGAACACGCGCACGAGGGGGCTCGAGAGGCCGTCGTCGAGGCTGACCATGCCGGTCAGCGGGTGGGTCCCGAGGGCGTCGGTGGTCACCCGGGTGTTGCCCTGGTTCACGTAGAGCCGCTGCAAGGGCGCGAGGGCGCGGGGGGTGTCGCCGGGGTTCTTGGCGTAGACCTGGCCGCGGGCGACCGCGGTGCAGGAGACGGGGAAGCGCCCGAGCTCCTCGCCGGTCTGGGCGTCGACGTGCACCTCCCACGAGGTCACGGGCGGCTCGAAGACCGTCACGGCGAAGGCGGCGCGGAGCCCGTCGGCGGTGGGCACCACCACGCGGCGGACCTCGGTCTCGACGCTGAAGTCGTCGCCCTCGTAGCTCGGGAAGCGCTCGAGCAGCTCGGCCTCCACGGCGGGGGACGGCGCGACGCTGGCCCCCGCGGGGGCGCCGGGGAAGTAGCGCAGCTGAGCGACGCGGGGGCGCCAGCCCTCGCCGTCGAAGGCGACCTCGACGCTGACGCCGGCGTGGAGCACGGGCGAGCCGCCCGCGCGCTGCTGGTAGTCGACGCGGCGGCGGTCGTGGCCGAGGTCGCGGACGCCCTCGAGCACGAGGGACGGCCCCGAGAGCGGCGCGAAGCGGGCGTCTTCGGTCACGAGGACCGTCGGGTCGAGGAAGGGGCGCAGGGTCTCATGGACGGCGAGGCGGGCGGCCTCCTCGGCGCTCCCTGCGAGGGCCGGCCCGTCGGGCCAGGTCAAGCGCGCGAGGGTGCCGGTCTCGAAGTCCCAGCGGAGGGCGAAGCCCGCGGCCACCTGGTCGGCGGCGAGGGCGGCCTGGGGGGCGTCCGGGCCCCGGTGCTGCGCGAGGGCGACCCCACCCAGGGTGAGCAGCGCGCAGGCGAAGAGTCGAGTTCGGTCCATGAATCTCCCATTCCTTCTCAGCCCAACCAAAGCCAGCGCTGCGCCCGTTCCTGTACCGGCCGTGCAATAGCCCGTAGGTCACTGGGATGGTTGGCCTTAGGCCCAGCCTCGGGCCTCCAGGGGCCAGGGGGAGAGCAGGGTCCGTCCCGCTTGGATCCCTCCAGCCGTGCCCCGCGTTCGCAGCCGAAACGCTTCACGACAAAACGGTTGCACTTCTCAGGGGGTGGCGGACGCCCGCGCGGGAGAAATCCCTGAATGCCTGCCGAAGGCACCCCGTCGCGGGAGATCAGCGGCGAGTGGCTTGAGCTTTGCGACCCACTACGGGGGAGCTATACTCTGCGCCCACGAGCTTTATGGCTTTGGGGGAGGTTCTCATGACCGTTCGCTTGATCGTGGCCAGCGCGGCTGTCGCGCTCATGGGCGTGCTCTGCGCCGGGTGCCCTGGGGCCGAGATCCTGGCCTACGACGTCCCCGATCCCAACGGCCCGCGGCTGATCGTCCGGGTGCGGGTCAAGGGCCTGGCCCACGTGGCCCAGCACTGCCGGATCGAGGCGCGCTACCGCGGGCTGCTCGGCGTGTGCGGGGTCCCCATGGCGGCGGGCGGCGACGAGGAGATCGTCGACTGCGTGATCGAGACCTGGAAGCCCACCTCGGGCCCCGCCAAGGACGGCGTGATCGACTCGGTGTTCTTCTACCGCGAGGCCCGGCTGCACGAGTACACCGGCGCCGCACCCGAGTTCGACCCCGAGGCAGACCGCAAGCGGCCCAGCGAGCCCGAGCAGCCGGCGAACCCGACGAACACGGGCCGCACCAAGGAGCCCGACGAGGTCAAGACCGACCTCATGAAGGACCCCACCCCCGCGCGCGACCCGCTCCCGGCGCCCCTCAGCCAGGACGCGGCGAACCCGACCGAGGTCGGATTCTCCAAGGGCCGCGCGCGCCTGAAGTGCACGGTCGGCGCGTCGAGCAGCCCGCAGTATGCGTTCCTCGACCCCAAGCCCGGCAAGCTCGAGCTCAAGATCCACGTCGAGTCGCAGTCGGACCCCGAGGCCGGCGAGCCGGCCTGGTGGCGCGTGGAGCTCGTCGACGGGAACGGCGAGTCGCTGCCGGAGCCGCAGACGACCTTCGCCTTCGTCAAGCCGGGCGGCAGCTTCGACGGCACCAAGCGCTGGGACGTCGACGGACCGATCACGCTCAAGATCGAGAGCGTCAACGACTCCGGCGACGTGATCACGATCGAACTGCGCGAGGGTCTCTGACCCGCCGGGCGGCAGGCGAAGAGGGCCCTCATGCGGGTTTGTGACCTCACCACGCTCTACCTCGACGGAGGGCAGGGCGGGGTAAACACCTACCTCGAGGAGAAGGCGCGGCACTTCGCCGAGCGCGGGATCGCGCACGCGATCGTCGTCCCGGGCAAGCGCACGTCGCACACCAAGCTCTTCGGCTCCGACCTGCACACGCTCAAGAGCCCGCCGCTGCCGAGCAACCCTCAGCACCGGGTGCTCGCCCAGTTCGGCCAGGTCCAGCGCCTGCTGCGCGAGTTCCGCCCCGACGTGGTCGAGGTCGACTGCGCCTACCTGCTGGGCAAGGTCGCCGCGGCCGCCGATCGCTGCGTGCCGGTGCTCGGCTTCTACCACGTGCACCTGCCGACCTTCATAGCCCGCCCCAGCGCGGCGCGCTTCAGCTCGCGCCTCGCGGCCGCGGCCGAGCACTGGGCCTGGCGCTACGTCGACTACTGCTACCGGCACTGCGACCGCCTGATCGTGGCCTCGCGCGACATGCAGTCGCGGCTCCAGGCCCGCGGGTTCGATCGCCTCGAGCGCCTGCCGCTGGGGGTCAACGTCGACCTGTTCCGCCCCGGCGTGGCCACGCGCCTCCCCGAGGACCCCACGCGAATCCTCTACGTCGGCCGCCTCAGCCGCGAGAAGGACCTGCACGTGCTGCTCGAGGCCTTCCAGCGCCTGGCCCCCGCGCAGCGCTTCAGCCTGGACGTCGTCGGCGACGGTCCGCTGCGGGCCCAGCTCGAGCGCCAGGCCGCCGGCGACGCGCGGATCACCTTCTGGGGCGGCATGCCCTACGGCGAGGGGCTCGCCGCGCGCTACGCCGCGGCCGACGTGTTCGCCATGCCCTCCCCCAACGAGACCTTCAGCCTGACCGTGCTCGAGGGCATGGCCGCCGGGCTCCCGACCGTCGCCGCGCGCCGCGGCGGCCCGATCGACCTCGTCGCCCCCGGCACCGGCGAGCTCGCGCACCCCGGCGACGCCGCGGACTTCGCCGAGAAGCTCAGCCGGATCGCCGCCGCCCCCGAGCGCTACGCGCGCACCCGCGAGCACGCCCAGACCTACGCCTGGGAGCGGACCTTCGACTCCCTGGTCGAGATCTACCAGCGCGCCCTCGCCCGCCGCAGCGTCGCGAGCTAGCGCGCGGGGTAGTCCCCGTCCGTCGGCCCGGTTTGCTCTACTGCGCCCCAGACCGGAGGTGCGGCGTGCAGCCTGCTGAAGCGCTCGGAGTCCGCGAGTTCCAGGAGTTGATCGAGGCGATCTACTTCAAGAAGGACAACGCCCGCGGGGCGATCGAGTGCTTCGCGTGGTTCGTGGAGGAGGTCGGTGAGCTCTCGCGCGCCCTGCGCGGCGACGACCGCCAGAACCTCGAGGAGGAGTTCGCCGACGTGTTCGCTTGGCTCGTGACCTTGGCCTCGATCAAGGGCGTCGACCTCGCCGCGGCCTCACAGAAATACTCGGGCGGCTGCCCGCGCTGCTCCGCGACCCCGTGCGCGTGCCGCCGCCGGGAGTCGACTTCCGACTAAAAGGACCAGTCGCGGTAGAGGGTGTGGCGGAACTCTTGCAGCTCCGCGAGCTTCTCCTTGCGCTTCTCGGGGCCGATGTTCTGCAGCACGTCGAGGAGTTCGTCCTCGACGCGGCGCAGGCGCCCGGCGATCAGGATCGCGAAGTTGTGGATCACCTTGTAGGCCGAGACGTCGCCGCGGTCGAGGGAGGCCTGGAAGGCCTCGCCGTCGACGCGGTTGAGCCGGGTGTCCTCGACGGCCACCGCCCAGGCCGAGCGCGGACGCTTGCCGAGGAAGGACATTTCACCGAACACGCTGCGGTGCGAGAGGGTCGCGATCTTGGTCTGGGTCTTCCCGCTGTCGTTGGACAGGCGAATGTCGACCCGACCGTCGAGGATGATGTAGAAGCCGTCGCAGGCCTCTCCCGGCTTGAAGATCGTGTCGCCCGGCTTGTAGTGCTGCTCCTTGGTGATCCGCAGGATCTCCCCCACCTCCTTGCCGGCGAGGTTGGAGAAGATCGGGATCTGGTGGAAGCGTTCGGTCTTGCGAACTTCCTTGCGCGGCGCCGTCATGAGACCCCTACAAACCGCTTAGCACGGTCGCTTTGCCGACCCGCCCGATCGCGACCACGTAGGCCGCCGTGCGGAGGCTGATGTTCTTGCGCTGCGCCAGGTCCCAGACCGTAATGAACGCGTTGCGCATGTATCGTTGCAGTTTGCTGCGAATCTCTTCGAGCTCCCAGCGGAATTGCTGAATGTTCTGCACCCACTCGAAGTAGCTCACGATCACGCCGCCGGCGTTCGCGAGCACGTCGGGAACGACGATCACGCCGTTCTTCTCGAAGATCTCGTCGGCCTCGGGGGTCGTGGGGGCGTTGGCCGCCTCGACCACGATCTTGGCCTTGACGTCGTTGGCGTTCTCCGCGGTGAACACGCCGCCGAGGGCGGCCGGGATCAGCACGTCGCAGTCGACGAAGAGCACGTCGTCGCGCTCGATCGCCTCGGCCTCGGGGAAGCCCTCGAGGGTGCGGTGCTCGTCGAAGTAGTCCTTGAGCGCGTCGATCGGGATCCCGTCCTTGCGGTAGAGCGCACCGCCGATGTCGCTGACCGCGACGACCTTGCCCCCGCGCTCGTGCAGGTGGTGCGCCAGCCAGGAGCCCACGTTGCCGAAGCCCTGGATCGCGAAGCGCTTCTCGGGCACCGTCTCGCCCTGGCGGCTGAGCAGCTCTTCGATGCAGTAGGTGACCCCGAGCCCGGTGGCCTCCTCGCGCCCGGCCGAGCCGTGCAGGTCCACGGGCTTCCCGGTCACGACCGCGGGGCTGAACCCGTGGAAGCGCGAGTACTCGTTCATGATCCAGGCCATGATCTGAGCGTTGGTGTTCACGTCCGGGGCGGGAATGTCCACCGTGGGCCCGATCACCTCGTGGATCTCGCCCACGAACTTGCGCGTGATCCGCTCGACCTCGCGCGGCGAGAGCGAGCGCGGATCGCAGTCGATCCCGCCCTTGGCGCCGCCGTAGGGAATGTCGACGATCGCGGTCTTCCAGGTCATGAGCCCGGCGAGCGCGATCGCGTGATCCTCGTCCATGGTGGGGTGGTAGCGCAGCCCGCCCTTGCCCGGCCCGCGCGCGCGGTTGTGCTGCACGCGATAGCCCGTGTAGGTGCCCAGGTCGCCGTTGTCGAGCTCGACGGTGATCTCGACCTTGATCGAGCGCTGCGGGCGCTCGAGCACGCGCTGCACACGCTGACCGATCCCCATGACCTTCGCGGCTTTGCGAAAATAGTGCGCGGTGTCCGAGAGCACGAAGCCTCCTGGCTGGGCAGGCCAGAGGATAACCCCCTAAGGTGACCCGCGGCAACCAAGCGGGTGGGATCTTTGCTCCGTGACGCAGCGCGATAAGTCCTCGTCTCCCCGCCGCTTCAGGGCTCACACCGAGGCTCCGGCCCCGCGTCCCGGGTCGGGGGCGCGGCTCGGCCTCGAGCGTTAGAATCGCGCGGAGGGAGAGTGGCGTGAAGGCTCTGGTCGCAACAGAGAACGCGGAGACGATCGCCGAGCTCGAAGACGCCGGGGTCGACGTGGTGCAGGCCGGAGACCTCGACGGCCTCGACGACCTGCTCGAGGAGCACGAGTTCAGCTTCTCCTTGATCGACGAGGCCCTGCCCCACTCGCACCAGATCGTGATCAAGATCCGCACCGACTACGACGGCCCCGACCGCGATCGGCTCCCGGTGATCATGCTCAAGGGGCAGCTCCAGCACGACGTGCGCTGCCTGCCCGACTACATGTTCGAGCGCTACCCCGGCGCCGACGAGGTGATCGTCCGCGCGCGCACGATCCTCATGCGCCGCGCGCGACAGAAGCGCCTGTTCGACCAGGAGCTGCGCCTCAAGGCGCGCACCACCAGCGACGCGGCCGACGTGGTCAGCGAGCTCTGCGAGCGCTTGATCGAGATCGCCGGCTACGAGCCCGAAGACCAGGTGCGCCTCGACCAGTCGGTGCGCGAGGCGATCGGCAACGCCGCCGAGCACGGCAATCAGAAGAACCCCGAGCGCACGATCCACGTGACCTTCCTCCGCGGGCTCGATCGCGTGGGGTTCGTGATCCGCGACGAGGGCAAGGGCCACGACACCGAGGCCTTCCTCGCGCGCGCGAACGCGGTCTCGGCCCTCGAGCACACCCGCTCCCGGCGCGAGAACGAGGCCCGCCCCGGAGGCCTCGGCGTGTTCATCATGAAGGAGACCTGCGACCGGATCGAGTTCAACACCAGCGGGAACGCGATCTACCTGGTCAAGTACCTCCCTGGGCACTCCTCATAGCCCGCTACAGCGTGCGCACGATCACCGTGCTCTCCGGCGGCGAGGCGGTCGAGCTCCCCGTCGCCGCGTTTCCCCTCGCGAGCGGGGGCGCGGCCTGCCTGCAGCTGACGGACGTCGGCCCGCTGCGCCGCGGGGGGACCTACCTCGTCGAGGCCGAGGGCGCGCCGGGGGTCGCCCCGCGCTTCGACGAGCTGTTTCGCCAGGCGGCGAGCGTGGCCCAGGCCCCCGCGGGCCGGGCGGCCCTCGAAGCGCTGCTCGCGGAGGCGAAGCGACTGGCCGAAGCGACCCGGCCCCGGCTCGAGCCCCCGACCCTCGAAGGGCTGGCCCAGCTCTTCGCCCGGGCGCACGAGCTCGGCGCCGAGCTCGATTCGCCGAGCGGCCCGTGGGGCCTCGAGGCGCTGACCGCGGCGGTCGCCCTGATCTTCGTGAGCGAGGAGGAGCGCTACCCGCGCCCTAAGTTCCAGGGCTGCCAGGTCGCGTACGCCCGCTTCCTCGAGTGCCTGCCCGACGCCACGGGGCGTGGCGAGGCTGGCCCCAGCTAGCTAAACTCTTCTAAGAGGGCCGCTTGAGCTGCTCGAGCGGCCACGCGCACCCGGCGGTTTCATGGCTCGTCCTCCCCACCTGGTCATCGTTCAGGACAACCGCGAACCACAGCGGCTGCCCTTGGTGCGTGACCTCGCGTTGGGGCGCGACCCCGAGGTCGCGATCGCGATCAACGACGGCTACCTCTCCCGCCGACACTGCGGCTTCCTCCGCCGCGGCGACGACGTCTTCGTGCGCGACCTGGGCTCCTACAACGGCACCTACGTCAACGGCACCAAGATCCACGAAGAGTGCCAGCTCTTCCGCGGCGACGTGCTCAAGGTCGGGCGCACCCGCGTCTTCGTCGACTTCGGCGACGAGCCGGGGCAAGACGGACTGCAGATCCACGCCCCGAACCTCGAGCAGCACTCGGCGGTCAAGCCCGTCGCCCGCAGCAAGCCGACCAAGCTCAGCGAGGCCTACGAGGAGATCGCCGCGAAGATCCCTCCGCGGCGCTTCGACCCCGAGGGCAGCGCGTCGTGGGGCTCGGCGACCCGCCGGGCCGTGGTCCGACCCGACGACAAGACGCCCTTCCCGCCTCCGCGGATCGAGGAGAGCGCGATCGCGCGCGGCGAGAGCTCGTCGCGCGGCCAGCGCAGCGACGCGGGGATCCGCGTGCTCTCGCAGATCCTGCGCGTGCTCGCCAACGCCACCGACGTCCACGACTTCCTCGACCACGCGCTGGCGCGCGTGCTCGAGGTGATCCCGGCCGAGCGCGGGATCCTGATGCGCCTCGACCCGCAGAAGCGCAGCCTCTACGCCGAGTGCGTCAAGAGCGCGCACAAGGGGGTCAGCGACGCCGACGCCCGCCGCAAGGGGATCAGCCATACGATCGCGCGCAAGGTGATCCGCGAGCGCGTCTCGGTCCTCGTGGACGACGCGACCCTCGACGAGCGCTTCCGCGGGGCCTCGTCGGTGCAGGAGCTCCAGGTGCGCTCGATCCTCTGCGTGCCGTTGTGGCTGGGCGAGTCGGTCTCGGGGCTGATCTACATGGACAACCTGCTGCACGCCTACGCGTTCACCGAGCAGGACCGCGACGTGCTCGTCGCGGCGGCCAACGTCGCGGCCCTGGGGATTCAGCAGCTCAGCCGGGGGTGAGCCGCCGCGGGGTCAGCGCGCGAAGCGCTTGCGCATGGCCCGCCCGGCCATGCCGACCACCGTGTCCTGAGGCACGAAGCGGTAGGCGAAGCGCAGCCAGCCGTGGACCGCGGCGGGGACGACCACGCGCTTCGGCCGGCGAATCGCCGCCACGCAGCGCGCCGCGACCTCGTCGGCGGTGCGCCGCGCGAGGCGCGAGGTGTGCTGCGCGTCGGGCGAGCCGGCGATCGCCTGGAACTCGGTCGGGACCGGGCCCGGGCACACGGCGACCACCCGCACCCCGCTCGGGCGGAGCTCCTCGTCGAGGGCCAGCGAGAGCGAGAGCACGTAGGCCTTGGTCGCCGCGTAGGTCGCGAAGTAGGGCACCGGCTGGAAGCCCGCGATCGAGGCCAGGTTGATCACCACGCCGCGCTGCCGCTGGACCATGCCCGGGGCGTAGGCCAGGGTCAGGCGCGTCAAGGCCTCGCAGTTGAGGCGCACCTCCCGGGCCTGGTCTGCGGCGGGGAGCTCGAGGGCCGGCCCGAAGCAGCCGAAGCCGGCGTTGTTGATCAGCACGTCGACGCTCGGGACGCGCTCGAGCAGCCGCGCGGCCGCGTCGTCGGCCAGGAGGTCGAGCGCGATCGCCTCGGCGTCGGGCAGCTCCGCGGCGAGGGCCTCCAGGCGCTCGAGGCGGCGCGCGACGAGCAACACGCGATAGCCCTCGGCGCCCAGGCGCCGAGCGATCGCCGCGCCGATTCCGCTCGAGGCCCCGGTGACCAGGGCCACGGGAGCGCTCATGCGCGCAGCGAGGCTCCGCGATCGGCGAGCACGAGGTAGTCGAACTCGAGCGGCTCGCTGCCGCGCTGCACCGCGTGGACCACGATCCGGTCCGCGGCGCACTCCGCGAGGTAGAGCGCCGCGGGCCCCCGGGGGGTGAGGTGCACGGTGAGCGAGGCCCCAGCGACCCGGGCCGCGAAGGCCTCGGGCAGGGCGACCACGGCCACACCGCCGCGAAGCACCGCGCGCCCGCGGACCCCGAGCTGACCGCCCAGGTCCAGCAGCCGCGGCTCGCTGGCGACGTGCAGCCGGGTCTGAGCCCAGGCCGCCAGAGAGGGGGTCGCGCCGACCCCGCTCTCGAGGAGCTGGGAGTCGTCGAGCCGTCGGGCCATGGAGGAGTCGAGGCTCAAGCGCTGGCTCGGCTGCGTCGCCTGGCGGCTCGAGGCGCTGCGTTCGCGCGAGCTGCTCGAGGTCGCGACGCGACCGGAGACCTGCCTCAGCCTGCGGGTGGGCTGAGGGTCCTGCCGCCCCGACGCGCGCCGCAGGCGCTGGGTGGCCTGGGCGTCTTGACGCTCCGAAGGCGCGCGCCGCAGGCGCTGGGTCTCGGCCGAGCTCGAGGCCCGCAGGCGCTGGGAGGTCTTCGTCACCAGCCGCGCCGCTTCGCTGCACGAGAGCGGCTGCTCCTCGTCGTCCTCGACCTTGGGGAGCCGCGCGCTGCGCGCGCGCAGGCGCTGCGAGGTCTTCGCGACCAGCTGGGCCGCCTCGCTGCACGACAGCGGCTCTTCCTCCTCCTCCTCGGCCTTGGGCATGCGGCCGGGAGAGCGGCGGACGTTGTTCTCCAAGCGCCGCTGGCGCTCGGCGGCAGCCTCGGCCGCCAACTTGCCCGGCTCGAGGAGCCGGCCGAGGACGTCGTGGAGGGGGTCCATGACCGTGCGCCGGCTGACGTCGTGAAAGAAGCGCAGCCCCACCTCGAATTGACCCGGCTCGCCCCGGTCGGGGAGGACTCGCACCACCTCACCAAACATTTCGATCGGCTCGTAGGCCGGGGGGAGGCGGAGCACGCAGGTGATCGAGTCGCGGGCGCTGAGCGGGGCGGCCACCCGCTTCTTGAAGAACCCGCGGGAGGGCGCCGGCAAGCGGAACAGGGCTCCGCCGCGGCTGCAGTTGATCAGCGCGGCCCGGGAGTTCGGCGGCTCGGCTCCCCCGATCACCGAGGTGATCTCGAGGTCTCCACCGGTTCGGTGGCGCGTAAACTCGCGTCGCTCCAACACCTGAGACTCCCGTCGCAAAGTATACACGGGGCCCCTGGCGGGATCCCAACCCAAACGCAGGCGGAGTGCCCCCGCTCTCAAGGGCTTAATGCAGCCACGCCCGGAGCATGTAACGGAGTTTTCCGAGAGCCCCTCGAGTCCGCGCGCGCGATCCGCTGCCTGACTTCACTGGGGAGGAAGGACTTACGGACCGCGGGAGGTGACCCAGGCCAGCGCTTCGCGGTAGATCCGGTGCAGCTCGTCGAAGGCCGCGGGGTCGCCCCCCGCGTCGGGGTGCGCGCTGCGCGCCTGGGCGTGGTACGCCTTGCGCACGTCGTCGACGCTGGCCCGGTCGTCGAGGCCGAGGGCGTCGAGGGCGTCGGGGGCCTCCCCGACCGCAGGCAGGAGCCGCTCGAGCTCCTCCCGCACCGACTCGGCGCCTGGGGGGTCCTCGCTGGCCAGGGCGGCGAGGCGATCCTCGGCCCGAGCGCGCAGGGCGAGCCGGACCGCGGGGTCTTCGAGGCAGCACGCGGCCGCGTGCCCCAGGCTCCCCCAGCGGCGGGGGGTCCGTCGAGGACGGGGCTCGTAGACGGTCAACTGCAGGCGCGCGCCCTCGGCCTCGGCGCCGCACTCGCGGCAAGGCCGATCGCGCGCCGGCCGGGTGGGTCGCAAGCGCAGGAACATGGTCCAAGTGTCGCACCCGACCCCCACACCCCCGACCGCGCGGGCGCCTGGGAGCACAACCCGCTACAATCCAGCGGGTTTGCGGCGGCCTGCTCCCGCGGGTTGTGCTCGAGCCGACGGAGCAAGACAATAGGCGAGTGACCACGTCTTCTTGGAGAACCGACCTGATCGCCCTGAGCGACAGCGATCCGGCGAAGCGGCAGCGCGCGGCAGCGCAGCTCGCGCACGCCCCGGAGTCCGCCTTCGAAGCCGTGCGCAACCTGGTCATGGAAAAGGCCTTCTGCGACCGCGACCCCGCCGAGGCGCTGGCGATCCTGCGCGCGCTCAAGGCGATCAACGGGATCCGCGCGATCGGCGTGTTCTATGAGCTCGCCTCGCGCACAGGGCTGGTCAGCGCCAAGACGCGCCTGATCGCAGAGCTCGCCTCCGACCTCCTCGAGGAGCCCGACGACACCCCCTCGCCGGACCTCGAAGACGACGAGAAGACCTCGCTCGAGATCACCGCGCCCCCCATGAAGCGCCCGGGGATCAAGGAGGGCCCCTTCTCCGGCCTCGGCGGCCCCCCGACCGAGCGCATGGAGGCGAAGACGAGCCGGATCTCCGCCTCGGACATGTGGCAGGACGAAGCCCAGGGCCAGCCGGACCAGGAGCCGCCCGTCCCCTGGACCAACTTCCGCTACACCGAGGAGGAGGCTCAGCGCGCGCTGGCCTGGCTGCGCTGCCCGCCCTTCGACCCCGTCCCGGTGGGGGTCAAGGACGTGTTCAACATCGGGCGCAGCAAGAAGGGCGACCTGATCCTCGCGCACCCCAGCGTGTCTCGCGTGCACGCGGTGATCCGGGTCTCGGGCAAGGAGATGCTGATCGAGGACCGCTCGACCTACGGGACCTGGGTCAACGGCGAGCGGGTCATGAGCCACGCGATCGCGATCGGCGACACGATCACGATCGGCCCCTACGACGTGCTCGTCGAGAAGAGCTCGGCGGGCGACGAAGAAGACGACATGCACGACACCCGCCCGCTGCGGACCTTCGCCTCGTCCGAGGCGATCGGCGGCCGGATCGAGCGCGTGTCGCTGGCCGAGGTGCTCCAGCAAATGGAGTTCAACCAGAAGACCGGCACCCTCACGGTCTTCTCGGACGACGGCGTCACCGGGACCCTGGTCGTCTACGACGGCGCGCCGATGTACGCGGAGTTCGGCGAGGCGCGCGACAACCAGGCCGTGATCAACATGCTCAGCCTGAAGAAGGGCAGCTTCAGCCTGCTCAACAAGATCGAGCCCGGCGAAATGACCATGCAGGGCACCCTGACCGGGATCCTGCTCGAGGCCAGCCGCCAGATCGACGAAGGCTAACCCGGCGACCCCAGCGCGGCGACGAAGGCGTCGGCGGGCAGGGTGTTGAGCACGTCGGCGGCGGTCGCCCAGCCGCGGCGGGCCTCGGTCACCGCGAAGCGGCGCGCGTCGTCGAGGGCGTCGACCGAGTGCGCGTCGGGGTTCACGCAGAGCTTGACCCCGCGCTTGATCACCCGCCGAATGTGCACCCAGTCGCAGTCGAGGCGGCGCGGGTGCCCGTTGACCTCGATCGCGACGCCGTGCTTCGCGGCGGCGTCGAGCACGGGCTCCCAGTCGAAGCTCGAGGGCTCGCGCTTGGGGAGCTTGCGGTTGGTGGGGTGCCCGAGCACGTCGACCTGCGGGTGCGAAACCGCCTTGACCAGGCGCGCGGTCATGGCGTCGGCGTCCATGTTCAGCTCGGAGTGCACGCTCGCGATCACGAAGTCCAGGCTCGCCAGGCAGTCGTCGGGGAGGTCGAGGCTCCCGTCGCCCAGAATGTCGCACTCGATCCCGTGCAGGACCCGGATCTCGGGGTGGGCGGCGCGCGCGGCGGCGACCTCATCGGCCTGCTGCAGCAGCTCCTCGGGGCCGATCCCGTTGGCGTAGTGCGCCGCGCGGCTGTGGTCGCTGATCCCGATGTAGCCGTAGCCCAGCTCGGCGGCGCGGGCCACGAGGTCTTCGACCGTGTCGGCCCCGTCCGACCAGCGGGTGTGTACGTGCAGAATCCCCTGCACGTCCTCGGGCTCGAGCAGGGGCGGGAGCGCGCCTCGTTGCGCGGCCTCGACCTCGCCCGTGTTCTCGCGCAGCTCGGGGGGCACGTAGGCCAGCCCGAGGAGCGCGAACAGGGCCTCCTCGGAGTCGATCGCCGGGGGCTCGGAGCCGTCGAGGGGGTTGAGGTGGTACTCGTTGAGCGAGTAGCCCTTGTCGAGGGCCAGCCCGCGCAGGGCGACGTTGAACTCCTTGCTCCCGGTGAAGTAGGCCAGGGCGCAGGCGAAGGACTCGGGCTCCACCACGCGCACGTCGACCTGCAGCCCGCTCTTGAGCCGCACCGAGGTCTTGGTCCCCCCGCTGCCGATCACCTCGCCGACCTGCGCGAAGTCGCGGACCGCCGCCATGACCGGCTCGGGGTCCCGCGAGGCCACGAGCAGGTCGACGTCCTTGACCGTCTCGCGCCCGCGGCGCAGGCTCCCGCCCACCTGGACGCGCTCCACGCCGGGGACCTGCTCGAGGAGCGCGCGCAGGGTGGCGGCGGGCTCGAGGGCGTCGCCGCGCAGGCGTCGACCGCCGATCCGCTCGAGGGCGGCGATCCCCTTGACGATGTTCTCCTGGGTCTTGGCGCCGAAGCCCTTGAGCTTGGCGACCTCCCCCGACTCACAGACCCGGCGCAACCCCTGGAGGTCGACCACGTCGAGCGTGTCCCACAGCGCCTTGACCTTCTTCGGCCCCAGGCCCGGGACCTCGAGCACGTCGAACAGCCCGGGCGGCACCCCCTCGCGCAGCTCGTCGAGGTAGGTCAGCTCCCCGGTCTCGACCAGCTCCTCGAGCTTCTCCTGCAAGCCCTTGCCGATCCCCTTGACCCCCTTCAGCGCCCCCTCCTTCACGAGGGTCGCGACGTCGTCTTGCATGGAGGCCACGACGCGGGCGCCGTTTTGATACGCCCGCACCTTGAAGGGGTTCTCGCCCTTGAGCTCCAAGAGCCGCGCGATCTCGTTCAGCCGCGCCTCGATCTCCCGGTTGTCCACGACGTCCTCCCTCAGTGCACCTTCGCCGGGGCCTTGGCGATCGTGTGCGCGTATTGGGTCGTCCCGTCGGTGCGCACGAACTCGAGCACGAGCTCGCCCTCGCCGATCCGGAGGACCACGAAGCCGCCGCCCGTCGAGGCGTAGAACGACTCGTCGGTCCACGACACCTCGTAGGCCTTGTCGGCGCCCGCGGCCCCGCCGCTGACCACGTAGTTCACGCCCTGGACGGGCTTGAGCATCTCCAGGGTGTGGTCGTGCCCCGCGAGGTAAAGATCCACGCTGTAGCGGGTGAAGATCGGCTCGAGCTTCGCGATCAGGCCCCGGTTGAAGCCGCGGATCGAGTGCGAGTAGAGCGGGTGGTGGCCGTAGACGATCCGCCAGCGCGCGTTCGACTTGCTCAGCTCCTCGCGCAGCCACTCGAGCTGCTGCGGGTCGCGCCCGCGGTGCAGCGGGTTGGTGTCGAGCACGAAGAACTGCACCTGCGCGTCGCCGAGCTTGCGCGTGAAGGTGTGGTAGCGCGCGGGGAGGTACCACTTCGGGTCCCGCTTGGCGTAGTCGAGCTGGGCCTCGATCTTCCCCAGGTGGTCGTGGTTGCCCAGCGAGGGGCACCAGGTCAGGTCTCGCAAGGCGTCGGTGTAGATCCCGCGGAAGTTGGCCTCCCACAGCGGGTCATCGGCGCTCTGCACGCCGGTGGGGTAGAAGTTGTCGCCGGTGGTCAGCACCAGGTCGAGCCCGCCCGCCGCCTGGCGCTTGGCCATGCCCGCGGCGACCGCCTTCTGGTCGGCGCGCCCGGTGCCCCAGTCGCCCATGACCAGGCAGCGCAGGTAGGGCTCGCCGGCCTTGGCCTCGGGGATCGTGAACTCGACCGAGCGCTCGGCGGCGGGGTCACGGGGTCGCCCGTCCTGACAGCCCGCGGACATGCAGCTCAGCAGCAGCAGCGCCAGGGCGAAGCTCGAGGTGGACACGTAGGGCATGAGGGCCTCCCGGGGAGCGGGGTGAGTCAGATCGACGTCCCGAGGACGTCTTGGATATCGACCATGCCCACGGGCCGACCGTCGGCGTCGACCACCGGGAGCTCGTCGACCGAGCGCTCGCGGAGGATCCCCGCGGCCTCGCTCGCCAAGCGCCCCACGGGGATCGAGAGCGGGTGGGTGGTCATGACGTCGCCCAGGCGCAGGGTCGCGAAGTCGGCGCCCTTCATGACGTGCCGGCGCACGTCGCCGTCGGTGAACACGCCCACGAGCCTGCCGGCCTCGTCGACCACCGAGACCGCCCCGGCCTTGGCCTCGGTGATCCGGATCAGCGCGGCCTTGAGCGGCTGATCCTGCGCGACCACGGGGTTGCGCGCGCCCTGGCGCATGACCTCCTCGACCTTCATCAGCTTGCGGCCCAGGCTCCCCGCCGGGTGGAACAGCGCGAAGTCCTCGGGGCCGAACTCGCGCTGCTGGAGCACCGAGAGCGCGAGGGCGTCGCCGAGGGCGAGCATGGCCGTGGTCGTGGTCGAGGGCGCGAGCCCCAGGGGGCAAGCCTCGTCGAGGTGCCCGATGTCGAGCAGGACCTCGGCGTTCTTGCCCAGGGGCGAGTCCGGGTTACCCGTGATCGCGATCACGGGCACGCGCAGCTTCTTCAGCGGGGCGAGCAGCTCGACGCACTCGCGGGTGCGCCCGCTGTTGGAGAGCACGATCGCGAGGTCGATCGAGCGCACGCGCCCGAGGTCGCCGTGCAGGGCCTCGCCCGCGTGCAGCGGGAGCGAGGGGGTCCCGGTCGAGGCGAGGGTCGCCGAGATCTTCTGCCCGATCTGATAGGCCTTGCCCATGCCGGTGACCACGACCTGCCCTTGGCAGGCCACGATCAGCTCCAGCGCCCGCCCGAAGGTCTCCGGCTGAATGCGCGCGATCAAGGACTCGATCGCCGCGGCCTCGTGCCGCAGGACGTCGCGCGCGTGAGCCAGGGCCTCGTCGAGGTTCATGCGCCGCGGGTCCGGCTGTAGAAGGGCAGCTTGGTCGGCGTGAGCGCGTAGCGCGAGCTCGAGATCTGGATCTCCCAGCCGTCGGTCGCGCCGGCCTTGGCGCTGGGCACGTAGGCCATGCAGATCAGCTTCTCGACCGTGGGGCTCTTGGTCCCGCTGGTCACGACCCCGCACACCTCGCCCTCGTGGAGCACCTCCGCGCCCTGACGCGGGATCCGCTTGCCCTCGACCGTGAACCCGACCAGGGTCTTGGCGGGGCCCCGCTCCTTGACCGCGAGCAGCGCGTCGCGCCCGACGAAGTCGCCGGCGTCGAGGCGCACCGCGAAGTCGAGGCCGGCCTCGAGGGGGTTCGTGTGCCGGTCGAGCTCGTGCCCGTAGAGCGCCATGCCCGCCTCGAGCCGCAGGGTGTCGCGGGCGGCGAGGCCGCAGGGGGCGAGCCCCTGCGCAGCGCCATGGCGCAGCAGGTCGTCCCACATCGTCTCGGCGACCCGCGCGTCGAACACGAGCTCGTAGCCCACCTCGCCCGTGTAGCCCGTGCGCGCGAGGAAGCACGGCTCCCCGAGGACCATGCCCCCCGTGCAGCGGTAGTATTTGAGCTTGGCGAGGTCGACGTGGGTCAGCGGCTGGAGGACCTCCGCGCTCTTCGGCCCCTGCACCGCGAGCATGGCCCAGCGGAAGGTCTCGTCGCTGAGGGTCACGTCGAACCCCTCGAGCCGCGGCCGGATCCACTCGAGGACCGCGTCGCGGTTGCTGGCGTTGACCACCAGCAGGATCGCCTCCTCGAGCACGTAGAAGATCGCGTCGTCGAGGGCGTTGCCGTCCTCGAGGCAGAGCACGGCGTATTTGGCGCGCCCGGGCTTGGTGCTCGGCACGTCGTTGCTCAGCAGGGAGTCGAGGGCCGCCGCCCGGTCGGGGCCGGTGAACTTGAGCCGCCCCATGTGCTGCAGGTCGAACAACCCGGCCCGGTTCCGCACGATCTCGTGCTCGGCGACGATCCCGGTGTATTGCACCGGCATCTCCCAGCCACCGAATTCGACCAGCTTGGCGCCATGCTCGCGGTGCTTCGCGTTGAGGGCAGTCTTGTGCACGGTTCCTCCGCGCGCGCATTCTGCCAGCCCGCGCGGGCTTGTCACCCCCGGACTGCACCCGCGCCCCGCCCCGAGCCCCCGCCCGGGGGGCTCCCTCCTGGGCGATGCCGCAGAACTGGTGGTGGACTTCCTCCAGCCCAGGGCGTTACAGTAGTTAGAGAGCGCGCGCTGGAGCGCGCCCACCAACGACGCGCCCGCTGCGGCGCGCCTCACGCCTGCGCCCGACACGGCGCGCTTGGAGCGATTACGTTGCCCCTCCGCTTCTCCGAAGCCCTCCCCGACGACGACGACCACCAGCCCCCCCGCGCCTCGGCCCCCACGGCGTCGAAGCGAGGCGGGCGCAAGAGCATTTACGGCGCTGTGTTCGAGTCGCAAGCGCCCGCGGCCGACGAGGGTTCCCGCCGCACCGACCCGAAGCGCGAGCGCCCCGAGCGCGAGCGCCCCAAGCGCTCGCAGCGCAAGGCTGAGCCCGAGCGCGACGAGGACCGCCCGCCGCCGCGCAAGCGCAGCCGCCGCAGCCGCCGCGCCCGCGACGAC
>JAGQRJ010000679.1 GCA_020425635.1 Planctomycetota bacterium
CCGCGCGCGAGCTGCAGCGCGCGCTCGCCCTGGCCGAGGGCGGGGAGCACCCGCGCCAGGTGCAGTCGCAGCCGCGGGTGGAGCCCACGCCGAGGGAGCAGGGTCAGCGCGCGGAGCAGGCCCCCGCGCCGCTCCTCGTCGGGAAAGACGAGCTCGGCGTCGGGCGCCGCGGGCGCTGCGCCTGCGCCGCGGACGAACACGAGCGCCTTGGGGCCGACGTAGCGCAGCGTCCACGCCGGGTCCTGCGCCAGCGCCTCGACGAGGAGCGGCGAGAGCTCGCGCGGGTCGAGGAACGCGCTGCGAAAGCCCGCGGCGACCAGCCGCGCGCCGAACTGGCGCGGGTCTCCGTCGAGCAGGGCCCGGTAGGCCTCGTAGTGACTGCGCGGGTAGAGGTCGAGGTTCCCGCACAGGGTGGGGCGCTGACCCGCGAAGATCAGGTAGTGCCCCGAGCTGAACCCGTTGAACAGCGGCTGCGGCAGCGGGTGCTCGCGCCAGGCGGCGACGGCCTCGGGGTAGGCCTTGAAGTCGACCCTCCCGAAGCCCGGGGCGACGTCGACCTGCGGGTTCGCGTGAAAGCGATCGTCCACCGTCGCGCGCGCGAGGCCAAACGCGAGCAGCCCCAGCGCGATCCACAGCGGCCCGCGGCTCCGCGCCCCGAGGGGGCGGGCGAGCAGGCGCTCGAGCCCGGGGCCCGAGAGCGTGACCAGCGCGAGGGCCGCGAGGGGCAGGTTGCGCGCGTAGGGGAACCCCAGCGCTCCGACCGCCAGGGCCGCCGCGGCGCGGTCGAGGGGCAAGCGCCCGCTGCGCCAACCGATCCAGGCCAGCGGCGCGCTCGCGAGGGTCCACCCCAGGAGCAAGAGCCAGGTCGGGTCGCTCGCCCCCGCGCTCCAGGGCGCGGCGAACTCGGCCAGCGGGAGCCGCTCCTGCCCCACCGCGTCCCACGCCACCCGGGGCAGGTAGATCAAGGTCCCCAGCGGGTAGGGGGTCAGCGCGCAACACCCCGTGAGCACGCCGGCGGCCAGCGCCCAGCCGCGCCACGGGCGCCCGCGGGTCGCGGCGACGAGCGCGCGGAGCGCACACAGCGCGGGGCCAAGGAGCGCGAAGCCGTGGGCGTTGGCCCACACGACCTGCGCGACGCCGGCCCCGGCGAGCGCGCGCCCGCGGGGAGGTGCGCGCCAGCCGAGGTGCCAGGCCACGCCGAGGTAGGTGATCAGCTCGGGCCGGATCACGAAGCGCGGCCCCGCCAGGAGCACGAAGGGGATCACGAGGGCCCAGCGGGCGGGCCCGTGGAGGCGGCGCGCGACGGTCGCGACCAGCGCGAGCACGGCGAGGGTCTTGGCCAGGCCCAGGAGCCGCGGGCCTCCGAGCGACTCGAGCGCCAGCACGAGCAGCTGAAAGACCCACTCGGGGTCGACGAAGGGGTGCGTCAGGCTGGGGTCGAGGAAGACGTTGGCGCGCGGGAAGCCGTGCTCCAGGATCCAGCGCCCGCAGGCGAGGTGGAAGTAGAGGTCGGGCTGCACGTCCTCGCGCGCGCACCAGGCCACGAGCAAGAGGGCCGCGCCGAGCGCCGCGAATTTCTCGGCGGCGCGTGATCCCCAGGCAGGGGCTCGGTCCAAGGGAGGTGTGCGGGGAGGAGCCGGAGCAGACGAGATCACGCCGTCGATTGTGCCCTTTGACGCCAGAGGCGGGTATCCCGCCCTGGGGCCGGAGCGCGGTGATTTTTCTCCGCCGTCCTGGCCCCCCGCGACGCCTCCTGGCGCCCGCGCCCGGGGATCGGCTTCGCTCGGGGCTTGGGGGCTCCCCCTCCCGGAAGCCCGGAGAGCACCCCCCGCGAAGGCGGGTAAAACCTGTGCCCATGGGACCTGGTGTGCTTGACAGCACCCGGAACTCGGTGCTAAATAACCCTAAGCTGAGCAGGGATTTCTGCTCCTACGAGGCAAACGGCCCCCGCGAAACGAGGGCCGGGTCAAAGGGTGGACGGCCCCCCATGGGCTTGTGGTCGAACTTCAAGGCGAACCGGGAGCTGGCGGAGGCCAGGCGGGACGTGGCTCGGGCGCGTTCCCCGTATTCGATCGCTCAGTTCATCGACAAGTGCATCGAGCTCGGCAGGCTGGACCAGGCCTTCGAGGACGCCGAGCGCGGGATCCAGGAGTTCCCTGAGTCGGAGTCGCTGCAAGAGGCCTACAAGCGCATGATCCGCGCGAAGTGCGCCGACGACCTCAAGGCCTACCGCGACGAGATCCGCACCTCCCCCGGGCCCAAGGCCTACTACCGCCTGGCCTGCCTCTACAAGGAAATGCGCGACCTCGACCAGGCCGTCGAGCTCGCGCGCAAGGGCATGGAGGACTACCCCAACTACGAGGGCAACTACATCGTCCTCGCCGACCTGCGCTACGAGCGCTTCCAGCGCGACCTGCGCGCCTCGGACGGCCTCGAGGCGACGCAGCTGTTCGAGAAGGCGGTCGACCTCAACGGCGAGAACTACCGCCTGCTGTTCCAGCTGGCGGAGATCTACCGCGCGATCGGCGCGCGGGATCACGCGATCGCCAAGGTGAAGATGATCCTCAACTTCGCCCCCGACGACCGCAACGCCTTGAACCTGCTCAGCCAGCTCAAGAGCGCCAAGGCCCCCAAGAGCAACGACCTGAAGGAGATCCTCCAGGACTTCGAGCGCCGGGCCGCCGCGGGCAACTTCCGCAAGCAGGGGCAGCTCTCCGCGCGCTACGTGGCCAACCCCGGCCAGCTCGAGCGCAAGCTGCCCAGCCTCGACCGCATGCCGGGCTTCCAGCGCGTGGTCGTGCTCGGCCCCCACGGGGAGCTGCTCGCCGCGCACCCGGGCGGGGCGCAGAGCAACCGCAACGAGGCCGACACGCTCAAGAAAATGTTCGCGGCGGCGATCGACTGCTCGCTGCGCATGGATATCTCCACCTTCGAGAAGGGCTTGTTCGAGTCCGAGGTCGGCTTCACCTACCTCGTGGTCGCCGATTCTTTGCAGATCGCGGTGCTCTCGAACAACAAGGTGAAGAAAGAAAAACTACGACAAGACGTGCACCGCTTTGTGGAACACGAACTTTACATCTAGACTGCGTCCGGGAGTCTAATCGGCTTGCATGAAATCCATTCTCTCAGCGCTCAATCAAGTTGCTGGCGTCAAAGGCAGCATGGTGGTCACCAAGGACGGCGTCGTCGTCGCCGAGTCCTTGGGCCCCGACTTGCGCAAAGAGGTGGTCGCGGCCGTCTCCTCACACATGATTCAAGTCAGCGCCCGCTCGCTAGAGGACCTCGGCCGAGGTACCCTGGAGCGAGTGGCGTTGACCTCGGCCCACGGCCGCATGGTCTTCGTGAACCTGGACGTGGGATACTTGGTGGTGATCACCAAGATGGAAATGAAACTCGGTCAGGTGCTGATCGAAGTGGAGTCAGCTGCTCGAAAGATCAAGCAGCTGCACAGCAGGATCTGAGGGTGTCGCGCCGCGGCACCCACGGGCGGGATGGTGACGAAGGCTGCGCCGAACCAGCTCAGCAATCGGTAACCCTGGAGTAGAGCCAGAATGGTCCAGATCAACTTCGCCAAGCGCGAAATCAACTGCAAGCTCGTGTATTACGGGCCGGGTTTGTCGGGGAAGACGACGAACCTCGAAGTCGTCCACAAGAAGGCGCCCGCCTCGAAGAAGGGCGAGCTGACCTCGATCGCCACCGAGGGCGATCGGACGCTGTTCTTCGACTACATGCCCCTCGAGCTGGGCAAGGTCGGCGGCATGAACACCAAGTTCCAGCTCTACACGGTGCCTGGGCAGGTGTACTACAACGCCACCCGCAAGCTCGTGCTCCAGGGCGCGGACGGCGTGGTCTTCGTCGCGGACTCGCAGCCCGACAAGATGGACGAGAACATCGAGAGCTTCCAGAACCTCGAGGAGAACCTCCGGGAGCAGGGCCTGCAACCCGAGACGATCCCGATGGTCCTCCAGTGGAACAAGCGCGACCTCCCCAACGTCTGCGACGTGGGCGAGCTCGACAAGAAGCTCAACAAATACAGCAGCCCCACCTTCGAGGCGGTCGCGGTCACCGGCGAGGGGGTCTTCCCCACGCTGAAGAAGCTCGCGCAAATGGTCCTCGAGAAGCTCAACAAGGAGTACGGGCTCAACCCCGAGAAGAACAAGGGCGGCGGCGCCCCCGAGGCGAAGAAGCCCGAGCCCAAGCCGGAGCCGAAGCCCGAGCCCAAGCCGGAGCCGAAGCCCGAGCGCAAGCCCGAGCCCGTCGCCGAGCGGCGCGCCGAGCCGAAGCCCGAGCGCAAGCCCGAGCGCAAGCCCGAGCGCAAGCCCGAGCCCGAGGCGCTGCCCAAGGATCGCCGGCCCAAGGGCTACGACATGGGCAGCGGCGGGCGCAGCCCGCAGCCCGAGCCCAAGAAGGGCGGCAAGGGGGTCATGATCCTCCTGGTCTTGATCTTGGCCCTGGCGGGAGCGTTCATCGCCGGGGGATACACGGGTAAACTGAACGACGTGCCAGCTCTGCAGCCGCTGCAGAAGTTCTACAACGACAAGCTCGCACCCACCCTGGGCGGCGGTAGCGCCACCCAGGGAGAGTAAGTGCCTTACCGGCTAGAGCGAGAGAGGACTGACCATGGGCGCGAGTGAGACCGACCGCAAGCTGCGTAAAGCTCGCCTGATCTTCTACGAAGACGACGTCGAGCGGATCAACAAGGCGCTGGAGAACTACCAAAACCTCTCGAAGTCGCGCTGCAACATGCTGATCGACGTCGAGGGCCACCCCGTGACCCAGGTCGGCTCCACCGAGGGGATCAACCTCGAGACGATCGCGGCGCTGGTGGCGGCCTCCTTCGCGGCCACCAAGGAGGTCGCGAAGATCCTCGGCGAGGCGGAGTTCAGCAGCCTGACCCACCAGGGCAAGCACGAGAGCATTCAGCTCTCCCTGGTCGGCGAGCGCACGATCCTGGCCACGATCTTCGACTCCGAGGAGACCACGATCGGCATGGTCATGTTCTACACCAAGGAGTTGGTGGAGAAGCTGGCCGGGATCTTCGCCGAGATCGCGAACCGCAAGGACCTCAAGCAGGGCGTGTTCGAACCCATGGAAGACATGGAGAGCGTGATCGACGACTTGTTCGGGGACGTGTAGGCAGGCCCCAGGGCCTCGACAAGTCGACGTCGGCCGCCGATCCTGAACGGCATGAGCGACGTCCCCCCGAACCGCAACCGCCTGAAGGCTGCCTTCCTCACCGCCGTGGGGCTGAGCGTGGTCTTGCACCTCGTGCAGCCTTACGGGCGCTACGCGCTCTACCCCTTCTCGTTCCTCGCGACCTGGGCCCACGAAATGGGGCACGGGTTGACCGCGCTCTGCCTGGGCGGCTCGTTCAAGCGGCTCGTGCTGTTCAGCGACCTCGGCGGCTACGCGACCCACACCGCCGTGGGCTTCGTGCGCGGCCCGCTGGTGGCCATGGGAGGCCTGCTCGGCCCCGCGGTGGCTGGGGGCGCGGTGATCGTGTGCGGCGCGCGCTCCGAGCGCAGCGCGCGGATCACCCTCGGCGCGCTGGCCGTGCTGGTCGCGCTCTCGCTCGTGATCTGGGTGCGGCCCTTCGTGGGCTTCGGCTTCCTCGCCCTCGGCGGGATCGGGGTCGCCCTGAGCGCCGTGGCGTTCTACGGGAACACCGTGCTGCGCCTGTTCCTCACCCAGCTGATCGGGATCCAGCTCTGCCTGGGCAGCCTCGGCAGCTTCGACTACATGTTCACCAAGGACTTCGAGCGCGACGGCGAGCGGCTCGCGTCGGACACGCAGTCGATCGCCGAGCACTGGCTCTTGCCCTACTGGGTGTGGGGCTCCCTGATCGCCGCCGCGTCGATCCTGATCCTGGTGAGCGCGTTCTACGTGGCCTGGATTCGCCCCGAGCGAAAACCCGCCGCGGCCTAGGACTCGACGAAGTCGCCGCCGTGGTCGGCGGTGGGGGCGCGCAGCTCGGCGTTGAACGAGGCCACGAGCGCGTCGAGGGCCTGCTGCTGATCGACCTTGTGCGCGTGGCGCAGCGCCCGGGCGATGTGCTGCGCCACGTCGGCGAGCAGGACCCCCCAGGCCTTCTCGGCGCCTTGGCCGGGGCCCCATTGCCCGACGTTGAAGCTGCACTGCAGCCGCTTGTCGGCGATGAACGCCGTCAGCATTTCTTGCGCGTGGGGGTCGGAGATCGCGGGGGCGGGCACGGGCAGGCGCTTCATGAGGGTCCTCGACCCGCGATCCTACCGGTCAGAGCACCGTGCGCGAGGCGTCGCTGTCCTTGAGCCGCTCGAAGAGCGCGCGCTCGCGCTCGCTGTCGCTGGCCGCGATCACGAGGGGGATCGAGAACACCTCGAGCGCCTCGGTCACCGAGAGCGTCTGGATCGCGGAGTTCTTCCGCCCCGAGAAGGGCAGGCTGTCGGGCCCGCGCTGGCACTGGCGGTTGACGTTGATCCGGCACACCTGGTTGGCGAGCGCGTCGACGGCGGCCCCGACCTCGGCGGCCTGGCTGCCGAACACGCTGACCTGCTGGCCGTAGGCGCTGTCGGCGATCGCCTGCAGCACCTCCTCCGGGTCGTCGAAGGGCACCACGGGGACCAGGGGGCCGAACTGCTCGAGGTCGAAGAGCAGCGCGTCCTTGGCCACGGGGTAGAGCACCGCCGGGAAGTAGAAGGTGCCGCAGGTCTCGCCCCCCCGCGCGTTCACCACCCGCGCGCCCTTGAGCAGCGCGTCGTCGACCAGGGACTGGAGCGAGGCGGGCTTGCCGGGCTCGGGGAGCGGTGTGAGCGAGACCCCGGCTTCCCACATGAGGCCCGGGGTCAACGCGTCGACCCGCGCGGCGAGCTGCGCGACGAAGCGCTCGGCGAGGCTGCGGTGGACGAAGATCAGCTTGAGCGCCGTGCAGCGCTGCCCGTTGTAGCTCAGCGCCCCGCTGACCACGGTCTTGACTGCGTGCTCGAGGTCGGCGCTGGGCAGGATCACCGCGGGGTTCTTGGCGTCCATGCCGAGCACGCTGTGCAGGCGATAGGGCGCGGGGTGCTGGCGCTCGATCAGCCCCGCGACCCGGCTCGAGCCAATGAAGGCCAGCACGTCGATCGCGCCGCTCTCCATGAGGGGGGTCACGAGGGTCGCGCCGTCGCCCTGGAGCACGTTGACGACCCCCGGCGGGAAGCACGCGGCGAAGTCTTCGAGCAGCGGCAGGTTCGAGAGCAGGCCGAGCTTCGGCAGCTTGACCACGGTCGTGTTGCCCATGAGCAGCGCGGGGAGCAGCGTGGTGAAGTTCTCGTTGAGGGGGTAGTTGAAGGGGCCCATGCACAGGCACACCCCCAGCGGCGCGCGGCGCACCTGGGCGACCACGCCCTGCTCGCAGCGCAGCGTCCCGGCGGCGTAGGGCTCGACCGCAGACAGGGTGTCGTCGATGTACTCGAGGGTCCGGTCGAACTCCTTGCGCGCGTCGACGAGGGTCTTGCCGATCTCCCACATCAGGAGCCGCACGACCTCGTCGCGCTTGGCGCGCATGCGCGCGGCGAACTCACGGACCTTGGCGGCCCGCTGGCGGAGGTGCATGCTCGGCCACGCGCCGCGCCCCTTGTCCCAAGCCGCGAGCGCCGCCGTGAGCGCGGCGCGGGCGCAGTCGGCGTCGAGGTCGGCGGCCTGCCCGATCACCCGTCGCCTCAGCCCGCCCGCGCCGTCGGGCTCGCAGAACACCGACTCGACGGGGATCCGGGGGCCCGTCCAGCGCTTGACCTCGCCGCCGATCAGGTAGGCGTTGGCCAGCTCGAACTCGCGCAGGTCGTGCTCGGGCGGAATCGCGGGAGGCGGGTCGAAGATCGTGCGCGCGTCGCTCACGGGCGTCCTCGCAGAAGGGGGTGCGTGTCCCATGCCGGGCAGCCTAGCCGCCCCTGCGCACATTGCACGCCCGAGCGGTCAGGCGTGGACGAACTCGGCCTTCGAGCGCGGGCCCTTGGTCATGAAGTTGGTGATCCCGATCTTCATGTCCTGGGTGCGGACCACGTCGGCGAAGAGCTCGGCCTCGTGCTTCAACCCGTCGGCGAGGCTCATGCGCGCGCCCTCGAGGATCGCGCGCTGAATGATCGCGTCGATCGCCGTGCTCAGGTGCCCGAGCTCGACCGGGGGCAGGGCGTCGGGGACGTCTGCCAGGGGCCCCTGGGCGATCGGCGGCAGCTCGACCTTGCCGGCGGCCGCGTCGCGCACGAGCTGCACCGCGGCCGCGACCACGTCGCCCTCGACCTCGGCCCGGACCAGGCCGAGCTCCAGCGCTTGCTTGCTCGAGATCGGGCGCCCGTCGCGCAGGATCTTGGCGGCGGGCTCGATCCCGATCAGGCGCGGCAGGCGCTGGGTGCCGCCGGCGCCGGGAATGATCCCCAGGTTGGGCTCGGGCTGCCCGACGAAGGTCCTCAGCCCGGCCTTGCACACCCGGGCGTGGCAGCTCATGGCCAGCTCGTTGCCGCCGCCGAAGGCGAGCCCGTTCATGGCGCACACCACGGGCTTCTGCATGGCCTCGATCCGGTTCAGCGGGGCCTGGCTGCTGAGCGAGCACGCGACGCCTTGCTCGGGGGTCTCGATCTTGGCCAGGAAGCCCACGTCGGCGCCGCTCACGAAGGCCTTGGTGCCGAAGCCCGTGATCACCGCGCCCTGGATCGCGGGGTCGGCGTCGATCGCCTCGGCGTGGGCCTGGAGCTGGGCGAACACGTCGCCGTTGAGCGCGTTGAGCACCTTCGGGCGGCGGATCGTGAGCACGGCGACGCCGTCGTGGTCCTCGCGCAGCACGTAGGGGATCTCCCAGGGCTCGCCGCGTTTGGCCTGGGCTTGCAGGCACTTGGCGAGGGGGAAGGTCGCGAACGCGGGGTGGCTGGCGCGCAGCGCCTCGACCAGCGCCAGGGACTCGGCGACCCCGTAGGCGTTCATGCTCGCGAAGGGCGGGTTGATCACGAGCCCGATCTCGACGGCCATGTCGAGGTCACCCACGTTGGTGATCCCGGAGTCGAGGACCTCGCAGCTCAGCCCCCAGAAGGTGGCGCGCAGCGCGTCGGCGACCTTGGTCTTGGTGTCGGCGTCGACCTCGACGGCCTCGCCGCGGCCGGGGGTCTCCCAGTCTTCGCCCTTGGCGACCTTGTCCAGGAGCGACTGGGGCGGCTTGAACCAGGGGTTCACGCGCGTGGTCAGGAGGCTCAGCCCGTGGGCGGTGATCGGGTTGCCGCCGGTCAGGTTGTGCGCCGTGAAGGGCCCGACCCCGAGGCCCAGGACCTCCTGGGCCACGCTGTCGATCTGCTTGCTGGTGGCGACGCCGTGCTCCTGGAGCAGGGCCGCGGTCTGCAGCAGGCCCTCGAACAGCGGGTCGATCGCGTAGCCGTAGCGGCTGCCGACCCGGATCGGGACCTTGCCGATCTCGGTGTAGAACGCGAGCAGCCACTCCACGTGCTCGGGGTCGGTGGCCTCACCGGGGACGATCTCGAGCGCGCGGTTGCGCTCGGCGGGGAAGAAGTAGTGCACGACCCCCGTGTTCGACTTCTTGGCCAGCGGGGCGAAGATCACCTCGGGCTCGAGGTGCGAGGAGTTCGAGAGCAGGAGCGCGTCGGGGGCGCAGAGCTCGGCGAGCTGGCTGAAGATCTTGCCCTTGATCGCCTCGTTCTCGGTCGCGGCCTCGACCACGAGGTCGGCGCCCGCGAGCGCGGCGTAGTCGCTGGTGAACTCGACTCCGCCGGTGATCGCCTCGCCCTCCTCGGGCTTGAAGGCGCCGCCCTGCACGCCGCGCGCGACCTTCTTCTCCAGGCGCGCCTTGCCGGCGGCCAGGGCTTCGTCGTTGATGTCGACGACCACGACGGGGGTCCCGTGGGGGGCCATGACCTTGGCGAAGTGCAGCGCGATGTCGGGGCCGATCTGGCCGGAGCCGATCACGCCGATCTTGTTCAGGGTCCGTCCGCGAAAGGTGTAGCTCATGGGGGTCTCCTCGGCGCCGACGTTCTACCGCGTGAGCGCCCAGGTCGCCAGGCGCGGGGGCCTGCGGGCGTGCGTATAATCCCCACCCATGCCCGACCCGAGCTTTCCCCGATCGGCCTCGAAGGTGGCGCCCGCGCCGCCGTCGCAGAAGGACCGGCTCGGCGCGTGGGTCTACAGCCAGGGCGTGAGCCTGACGATCGTGTTCTTGATCGTGGTCTCGGTGAGCCTGGTCTTCCTCCAGGTGCTCTTGCCCCACGACCACCCCTGGCAGCACCCGAGCGAGGTCGTGCAGCTCGTGATCACCGGGGTGTTCGTGGTCGAGCTCAGCCTCAAGGCCTACGTCGCGCAGTCGCGCTGGCAGTTCTTGACCCACTACTGGATCGACCTGATCGCGATCATTCCCTGGGTGCAGGCCCTGCGCGTGCTGCGGATCCTGCGGATCCTGCGCGTGTTCCGCGTGGCGATCATTCTCTCGCGGCGCGTGCGCTGGGTCTCGCTGCTCCTGCGCTCGGCGGTCGGTGAGTACGTCGTCCTCGGCCTGATCCTCGTGGTGTTCGTGGTCACGGGCTCCGTCGCGCTCTACCACGCCGAGAGCGAGGCGCGCGTCGACGCCGCGGTCGCGCGCTCGGGGATCGACCCCGGAGACGAGCCTCAGCTCGACGAGCCCGAGAACGCGTTCTGGGCGACCCTGTTCTTCCTCGTGGCCACCGAGCCCATGATCTCGGTGCCCAAGACCACGATCGGCAAGCTGGTCACCCTGGTGATCATGTTCGGCGGGCTGACCACCTTCGCCGTGTTCACCGGTATCGTGACCGCGCTCATGGTCAACCGGCTCAAGCGCCGGCTGGAGATCAACGAAATGGACCGCTTCCAGCTCACCAAACACCTGCTGATCTGCGGCTGGAACAACCAGGTTCCGCTCGTGATCGAGGAGATCCTCGCGGCGCACCACTCCCGCGGGCTGGCGGTGGTGGTGATCGCGGACCTCCCCGAGGCGCCGACCGAGATCCAGGCTCAGGGCGACACGGGCCGCGTGTTCTTCGTGCCTGGCGACTACACCAAGCCCAACGTGCTCGACCAGGCGCGGGTGCGCTACGCCGAGCGCGCGCTGGTGGTCGCCGACTCGACCCTCCCCCGCAGCGACCAGGACCGCGACGCGAGGACCGTCCTCGCCGCGCTCATGATCGAGCGCATGAACCCCCAGATCTACACCGCCGCCGAGCTGCTCAACCGCGACAACGAGCAGCACCTGCGCGCCGCGGGGATCGAGGAGGTGATCACGACCTCCGAGGCGGGCGGGCACCACCTGGCCATGGCCGCGCTGCACTCCGGCCTCTCGCAGGTCGTGGGCGAGCTGCTCACGGTCAAGGTCGGCCAGGGGCTGCAGAAGTTCAGGGTGCCCGCCGAGTACGTCGGCTTGCCCTTCTCCCACGCCCTCGAGCAGTGCAAGCGCGACCGCGACGCGCTCTTGATCGGGGTCGAGGTCTTCGGCCAGGACGGCCCGCGGACCCCGGGCTACGCCATGCTGGTCAACCCGGACTTGACCGTGGTGATCGGCGCGCGCGACAACCTGATCCTGATCGCGACCACGGCCACACCCCTCACCTAGCTCCGCGATCCCCTGGAGGCGCCATGACCTTGCCCGCCGACGACCCCCGCCGCCAGCTCCTCGGGAAGCACGGCTTCGACGCCGCGCTCCCAGGGATCGAGCTCGGCGACGTGGGCGGCAACACCGCGGAGCTGACCCTGCCCGTGAGCGAGCAGGTCGTGAACATGGTCGGGACCCTCCACGGGGGCGCGATCGCGACCCTGGTCGACGTCGCGGGCACGATCGCGATCATGGCGGCCGACCAGGAGCACCGCCCGGGGGTGACCACCGACCTCAACGTGAGCTACTTCGCCGCGGGGCGCCTGGGCGACACCGTCACCGCGCGGGCGCGGACGCTGAAGAGCGGCAAGACCCTGGCCTTCGTCAGCGTCCACCTCAGCAACCAGGACGGGACGCTCCTCGCCCACGGCCGCATGACCAAGTTCATGGGCCGCTGAGCAGACTTTTGTCGTCCGTTGACGCTCCCTGCCGCCCCGGCTAGCATTAGCCCCACACGCAGCCATAGCTCAGTTGGTTAGAGCGCCTGATTGTGGATCAGGAGGTCGCCGGTTCGAATCCAGCTGGCTGTATGCGACGAAGCCCGCCCTCGTGGCGGGCTTCGCTCGTGTGTGGGCGGCGACCAGCGGCCCTCGGGTCCCCCGCGCGCGGCCCGCTCCGAGTGAGCCTCAGAGCTTCTGGATCGCCCACCACGCCAAGAGCGCGAGCGCGAGGACCGAGGCGACGACCAGACCCCGAAGGGCGAGGGTCTCCCAGAAGAAGAGGCCGCTCAGATCCCAGTTCGTGGGGCCTGCCCCACATGCGAAGTGATTCACGCTCAGCTCCTTCCTGGGAGCCAACGCAAAGGGGGGGCCGAGGATCCCTGAGCCTGGGAGGGCGTCGGAAGTCGTCTCGCTGGGGCCCGCTCTGCCGGTCGTGGTCGCGGGATCCGTGGGTCGTTCACCTCCGCCGTTCATTGTCTACCGGAGCTCGTCCGCGGGGGCACGTGCACCGCGACCTCGAGCCGGAGTGCGCCCTGCGCTACTCGCCGAGCTGGGCGAGCAGCGCGTCGCGTTGGCGACGCGCGAAGTCCGCGGAGCTCGGGGAGAGCGGCTTGGTCAGCGCGCGGTCGAGGTCGGCGAGCGCCTCTCGCCAGCGCTGGAGCCGGATCAGGGCCTTCCCGCGCTGGAGGTACCAGTCGCCGACCTCCGGGTCGATCTCCAGCGCGCGGCCGTAGTCGCCCACCGCCTCGGCGTCCCGGCCCAGGGCGGTGAGCACGAAGGCGCGCAGGCTGTAGGCGGTGGCGTCGCGGGAGGGCAGCTCGAGCGCCCGATCGAAGGCCCGCAGCGCGTCGTCGTAGCGCCCGAGGTTGGCGAGCACGGCGCCGAGGTTGCGCAGCCCTCCGGAGATCTTCGGGTCCAGCTCGAGCGCTCGGTTCAGGTCGGCGAGCCCCTCGGCGTTTCGCCCCAGCCGCGCCAGCGCCCCGCCTCGCCCCGCGTAGGCCTCGGCGAGCTCGGGGTCGAGGGTCAGCGCGCGGGTGAAGTCCGCCACGGCGTCCTCCTCGCGGCCGAGGCGAGCCATGACCCCGCCGCGCTTGTAGAGCGCCCGGGCGCTCCGCGGGTGCGACTCCAGCGCGCGGTCGTAGTCCTCCAGGGCGAGGTCGTTGCGACCTAGGTCCACGTAGATCGAGGCGCGATCCAGGCGCGCTTCGAGGTCGTCGGGGGCGAGCTCTAGGGCCCGGGAGAAGTCGGCGAGCGCCTCCTCCTTGCGGCCCGCGTTCGAGCGCGCGATTCCGCGTTGGACGAAGAGCAAGAGGTTGTTCGGGGTCAAGGCCTCGGCGCGCTCGAAGTCGCGGGCCGCGTCCTCGAAGCGGCCGAGGTTTGCGAGGTGGGCTCCGCGGCTGACGTACGCCTGGGCCGACCTGGGGTCGAGCTCCAGGGCGCGGGTCAGGTCGTCGAGGGCGCCCTCCGCGTCGCCCAGGTGCGCGCGGATCCCTCCCCGGTTCGTGTAGGCGCGGATCGAACTCGGGTCGAGCTCGAGCGCGCGGTCCAGGTCGGCGAGCGCGAGCTCCCGCTGTCCGAGCCACTCGTGGAGGATCCCCCGGGAGACGTAGGCCCGGGACGAGTTCGGCGCGAGCTCCAGCGCGCGCTGCACGTCGGCCAGCGCGGCTTCGCGCTGCGAAGCAGGGCCCGTGCGCGCCTCCGCGCGGCCGAGGAGCGCCTCGGCGTCGGCTGGATTCAGCGCGAGCGCCTCGCTGAAGGCCGCCGCGGCGTCGTCCCAGCGGAACTCGGCGAGGGACCGCTCGCCGCGGGCACGCGCCGCCGCGCCTGGGTCGCTCCGGACGAGGAGCGATCCGCCCAGGAGCGCCAGCGCCAGCGCGGCGGTCAGCGCCGCAGCGAGCGGACCTCGGCGGAACCGAGCTCGCGGGCCGGCTGTCTCCGCGGCGCCCCCTGGGCCGAGCACCAGCGCCCGCGCGACCTCGCTCGCCGCCTGCGGCCGCTCGGCGGGGTCCGCGCGCAGGCAGCGCATGCAGAGCTCGCTCAACCACACGGGGACCTCGGGCCGCAGCCGTCGCGGCGGCGCGATCCTGCGGAAGCGCTCGGGCTGGAGGTACTCCGCCAGCGAGCTCGCCTCGACCGGGGCCTGCCCCGTGAGGCAGGCGTAGAGCACGGCACCCAGGCCGTAGACGTCCGTCGCCACCCCGACCTTTGCCTGTTCGCCCGCCGCCTGCTCGGGCGCCCAGTAGCCCGGGGTGCCCAGGAACACGCCGGAGGCCGTGATCCCACCCTGCGACTGCTCCTGGTCGTCGCGCACGAGGCCGAAGTCGGTGAGCAACGCCTGGTCGTCGCGGAGCAGGACGTTGGCGGGCTTGAGGTCCCGGTGCAGGAGCCCGCAGGAGTGCACGTAGCCCAGCGCGAGCGCCAGCTGCCGGCCCAGCCGCAGGACCTCCGGGAGCGGGAGCGGCCCTCCCCGCAGGCGCGCCTCGAGGCTCTCGCCCTCGACGAACTCCAGCGCGAGCCAGGGGGCGCCGCGGTGCTCGCCTTCGTCGAGGATCGCCACGACGTTGGGGTGGCGCAGGCGCGCCTGAGCCTTGATTTCGCTCTGGAAGCGCTGGCGAGCCCTCGGGCTCACCGCGGCCTGCTCCAGCAGGAGCTTGAGCGCGACCGTCTCGCCTCCGGGGCCCTGCGCCCGAAACACCACGCCCGCGCCCCCCCGGGCGATCTCCTCGACGACGCGATACGGCCCGATCTGCTCCACCCGTTCACGCTAGTCGTCGAGGCGCGACTCCGCTATCAGTTGCCCAGGGGCACGGCGTCTCCGAGGACCTCGCCCTCGGCGTCGAAGCGCACGGGGCCGGTGCGCGAGACGTAGATCACTCCGGTGTGGTTGGTCCCGAAGCAGCGAACGCCCGTGGTCCCGGGCACCGCGGGGGTCGCGGTGGCCGTCCAGAGGAACTCGGGGGTGGTGGCGACGGGTTGACAGGTGAACAGGTAGCCTTGCTTGCTGCCCGTGCCGAGGATCCCGTCGATCAGGGTCGCTTCCGAGAGCTCGCTCAGCGTCCCGTAGTCGAAGACCTCGTCCCCGTCCTTGTCTCCTTCGCGGTAGAGCGCCTGGGCCATGGTGAGGGTCTTGAGCGCGCCGATCGCGGCGGCTTCGTTGCCGCCCTGGGGGTCGTGGTGGTGCGTCGGGATCACGAGCGCCACGACGAGGCCCAGGAGCATGAGGCCCAGGCAGCCCACGCCGAGGACCGCGAGCACGACGATACCCGCCACGGCGAGCCCGCTGCGGGGGGCCTCCCAGCCGCAATGCTCGCACTGCTTGGCCGTGTCGGGGATCTGCGTGGCGCAGGCGGGGCACTCCATGGGGGGACCTTTCGTGGTTCGCGGGCGCGGCG
>JAGQRJ010000002.1 GCA_020425635.1 Planctomycetota bacterium
CCACCGCGTGCGCGACGCGACGACCCTGGGGGCGCCGGCGCGGGAGGAGGAGCACGAGGCGCTCGTGATCGGCGGCGGGGTCGCCGGGCTGAGCTGCGCCTGGCGGCTGCGCCGCGACGGGCTGCGTCCGCGCGTGCTGGACCTCGGGCGCGAGCCCGGGGGCAACGCGCGCTGCGGCGCGAACGAGGTCAGCGCCTACCCCTGGGGCGCCCACTACCTGCGCGCGCCGACCGTGGAGCACCCCGCCCTCGAGCGCTTCCTGAGCGAGGTCGGGGTCTTGCGCGGCCGGGACTCCCGCGGCGCCCTGGACTGGGACGTGCGCGCCGTGTGCGCCGCGCCCCTCGAGCGCTGCTTCGCCGGCGGCGTGTGGAGCGAGGGCCTGCTGCCCCCGGGCCACGAGGCCGCCGACCGCGCGGAGCTCGAGCGCTTCCGCGCCCAGGCGCACGCGCTCGCCGGCGCGCACGGCGCCGACGGGAGGCGCGTGTTCTGCCTCCCGCTCGAGGCCAGCTCCCGCGACCCCGAGTGGCTGGCCCTCGACCGGCGCAGCTTCGCGAGCTGGCTCGAGGAGCAGGGCTACACCCGCCCCCGCGTGCGCTGGTACTTCGACTACGCCTGCCGCGACGACTACGGCTGCACCACGGAGACGACCTCGGCCTGGGCTGGCCTGCACTACTTCTGCGCACGGCACACGACCGAGCCGACCCGCGACGTGGCGCTGACCTGGCCCGAGGGCAACGGGCGCCTGGTGCGCCTGCTGTTCGAGGCCCAGGGCGGCACCGACTTCGGCGGCCGCGCGCTCTGCCTGCGCCTCGAGCCCGGGGAGCCCGGCGCGCCGAGCGCGGCCCTCGTCTACCACGCCGACCGTGACGAGCTGGTGCGCCACCGCGCCCGGCACCTGGTGTGGGCCGGCCCGCGCTTTCAGCTCGGGCGCCTGCTCGCGGCGCCGCCTCCGGGGATCGACGCCTTCAGCTACTCGCCGTGGCTGGTGGTCAACGCGACCCTCGACCACGCCCCCGGGGGCTACGGGGCGCCGCTCTCCTGGGACAACGTGCCCTACGACTCGCCCTCCCTGGGCTACGTCGTCGCCAACCGCGACCGCGACCTCGCGGCCCCCCGGGTGGTCACCTGGTATCGCCCCTTCGCCGGGGCGGACCCGGTGGCCGCGCGGCGCGAGCTCTTCGCCCTCGGGCCCGAGGAGATCCGCGGGCTCGTGCTCGACGACCTGTTCGGCATGCACCCCGAGCTCCGCGGTCGGGTGCGCGCCCTCGACGCCTGGCGCTGGGGGCACGCCTTGATCCGCCCGGTCCCCGGGTTCCTCTGGGGCGAGGCCCGCCGGGCGGCGACCGAGCCGATCGGCTCGCTGCGCTGCGCCAACTCCGACCAGTCGGGGCTGCCCCTGTTCGAGGAGGCCTTCTACCGCGGGGTCGCCACCGCGGAGCAGGTGCTGGCCGACGCCGGGCGCCCCTCGCCTAGCCTCCTGCGCCGGGCGTAGCGCCCGCGGGTCGAGGGACGTCGAAGGCCTGGCGGAGCGCGGCGCAGGGCTCGCGGGCCGCGCAGCCGTGGAGGTGGTCGTTGACGATCCCGGCGGCCTGCATGAAGGCATAGACCGTGGTCGGCCCCACGAAGCTCCAGCCGCGACGCTTGAGCTCCTTGCTCAGGGCGCTGGACTCGGGGGTCTTCGCGAGGGACCCCAGGACGGCGCGGGTCAGCCGCTTCGGGCGCGAGCGCGGCGCGGGCTCGAACTGCCACACGAAGGCCGCGAGCGAGCCGAACTCCGCGCGCAGCTCGCGCGCGCGCTTGGCGTTGTTGATCGCGGACTCGATCTTCCCCCGGTGCCGCACGATCCCCGCGTCCTTGAGCAGGCGGTCGACGCTCCGCCGGGTGAAGCGCGCCACGGCGTCGAGCTCGAAGTCGGCGAAGGCCGCGCGGAAGTGCTCTCGCTTGTTGAGGATCGTGAGCCAGCTCAGCCCGGCCTGAAAGCCTTCGAGGCAGAGCTTCTCGAAGATCCAGCGGTCGTCCCGGGTGGGCCGGCCCCACTCCTCGTCGTGGTAGCGCGCGTAGGCCTCGGTGCTCGCCCCCCACCAGCAGCGCGCCACGCCGTCGGGGCCTTGCACGAGGTCGGTCGGCTTCTTCGCGGGCATGCTCGCACCTCCCCGGGGCTCCGCCCCGCTGCCGGTCGCCATGGTAGGCCCCGCTCGGACGTCCTAAGTCATGGTCGTGGCAGAAACTGCGGGGAGCCGTCACAATGCGCAGGATGGATCCCGGACAGGACTTCAACCCGCAGGAGCAGCCGGTCTCGGCTGCCCCTGGCCCCGTCGGCGAGGAGAGCCGGACGGGGGAGACCGTGTTCGAGCTGAGCTCCACGGGCGAGGTCAAGGAGGCCGACAGCACGGCGGCGGGCTCCCACGGCAGCACGCTCACCCCGCAAGCTTCGCGCAGCGCGTCGGGCTCGCGCAAGAGCGGGCTCCGCGCCCGGCGGCGCGGGTCGAGCAGCGGCAGCGGGTCGGGAGCCGGCCGCCCCACGCCCTCCCCGGACCTCGACAGCGACGACCCGCTGGTCGGCGAGGAGCTCGACGGGCGCTACCGCCTGCTCGAGCCCCTCGGGCAGGGTGGAATGGCCGCGGTCTACAAGGCCTGGCACCTCATGCTCGAGCGCCTGGTCGCGGTCAAGCTGATCCGGCGCGACGTCTCGACCAACCCCCGCTTCCGCGAGCGCTTCTTCCGCGAGGCGGAGATCTCGACCTCGATCGTGCACCCCAACGTGGTCCAGGTGCGCGACTTCGGCGAGACCGAGGGCGGGACCTTCTACATGGTCATGGACTTCTGCGTGGGGGACACCCTCGCCCAGATCCTGCGCGACCAGGGCCCCTTGGAGCCCCGCCACGCGGCCGAGGTCGCGGTGCAGGTCCTGGGCGCCCTGGGCGAGGCCCACCGTCAAGACGTCGTGCACCGGGACATAAAGCCCGAGAACGTGATCCTCCAGCCCGACGACATGGTCAAGGTCCTCGACTTCGGCCTGGCCAAGGTCTTGCGCACCGACGAGGACGAGGGCCTGACCCGAATCGGCGCGGTGCTCGGCACGCCGAAGTACATGAGCCCGGAGCAAGCGGCGGGTCAGCCCTGCGACGCGCGCTGCGACCTCTACTCGGTGGGGGTCGTGCTCTACGAGCTGCTGAGCGGGAAGCTGCCCTTCGACGCGAGCAGCTCGGACGACATGATCCAGGCGCATATCTCGCGCGCCCCCGAGCCGCTCTCCGAGGTCTTGCACGGCATGGCGCCGCCTTCGGAGCTCGAGGCGATCGTCGACCGCGCGCTGGCCAAGAAGCCGGCCGACCGCTGGCAGAGCGCCGACGAGTTCGCGCAGGCGCTGCAGGAGTTCCTCGACAGCGCCCACACCGACGTCGGCGTCGAGGTCCGCGAGGCCGACTTCGCCGACGAGCAGCAGCTCCACCTGGCGAACCTCCCCGACGAGATCAGCCTCACGCGCTGCGTGGACACCCGCGAAGACGTCGAGGGCTATCGCTTCGTGGTGACCCCCGAGTCCTACCGTCGCGATCGCCTGGCCGAGTTCGTCAACCAGATCGAGATCGCGGGGCGGATCTCGCACCCCGCCCTCGCGGAGGAGACCGACGCGGGGACCTACCCGGGGGGGCGCTACTACGCCTTCGTGCCTCGGGTCGACGGGCAGTCGCTGCACGCGCGGATCTCGGAGGGCGCGCTGCCCCTCGACGTGTGGTACCGCCACGCGAAGGCCCTGCTGGGCGCGCTGGCCAAGGCCCACGACTTCGGCACGACGCACCTCGCGCTCTCGAGCCACCTGATCTCGCTGACCCCCGAGGGCCCCGTGCTCCACGGGCTGGGGGTCGTCCCCGCGGCCCAGTCGGGCTGGAGCAACCCCACCAACGACGTGCAGGACCTCGCCTTCTTGCTCCTGCAAATGCTCGCGGGAGCGCACGTGGAGGAGGTCGGCCTGGATCTGGTGCGCCAGGCCGGGTTCGCCGCGGCGCCCGAGGCCGTGCGTCCGGTGCTGGAGAAGGCCCTCGGCGCGAGCCCCTTCCCGCACGCCGGCGCGCTGCTGCGCGCGCTGCAGATCGTCGACCCGGCGTTCAGCGACGCCCCGCAGGTTGCGCCGACGGCGGCGCTGCCCGCGGTCCAGCCCGCCCCAGCGCAGTCTCAGGCCCTGGTCGTCGCGCTCCTGGTGCTGGTCGTGATCCTGCTCGGGGTCGTGATCGTGCAGGCCGCGCTGTAGCGTCTGGGGCGCGCGGGAACCCGGGGCATTCGCTCGCCGTGACGTTAGGCTGAAGGCATGGGCGAACCCGGGGCGTTTGGGGTGAACACGAGCCGGCTGACGCGCGGCGTCGCGCTGTGGCTCCTCTGCGCCCTGAGCTGCTGGGGGCAGGGCGACCCCCTGCCCGAGCTCGAGGCGGCCCGCGCGGCGGAGCCCGCCCGGGGGCTCGCGCTCGTCGAGCGCGCCCTCGAGGGCGAGCTCAGCCCCGCGCAGCGCGAGCGCGCGCGGCTCC
>JAGQRJ010000680.1 GCA_020425635.1 Planctomycetota bacterium
CTCAGCGCCTCCCGGCCTGAAGCTGGACGGGTCGCAGCAGCTTCGACCCGCGTGAGGCTGGCCGCGCCTCCGCCGCGGCTCCGGCGTGCCTACTCGCGCAGCTCGGGGTGCTGCGCCAGCAGCTGCTTCAGGTGGTGCGGGGCCTGAGGATCCCCGGCCTCGAGCGCACGTCGATACCACACCACAACCGAGTTGGTTCACCTGGGGGCTGGAGGGGGCGACCGCTCGGCTCAGTCCCAGACGTCGCTCTCGGTGACCAGCTCGCCGGTCTTCTTGTTGAAGGCGAAGTATTGGCTGAGGCCGATCCCCTCGGGGGCGGTGTACCAGTTCAGGCTGTAGACCACGACGTCTTTGGCTTCCACGTCGTAGTGGTCCTTCCACTCGTCGTCGAGCAGCCAGCCGTCGAAGGGGTCGAGGTCGCCGTCGCCGTTGGCGTTGTACTCGAACGCCTGCAGGTCCTCCTTGTGGGAGGCGCGCAGCTCCTTGAGCTTGTCCGCGTCGTCCTTGGCGTCCTCGTAGGCCCACGCGTAGGCCGAGTTGACGTGCTCGTCGTGCACCGCCTGCAGGTAGGCGAGGATCCGGTCCTCGACGTCGGCCGGCTTCTGCCCGCCGGTGGCGTCGCCGAGCGCGCCCGTGACCCCGGGGCCGGCCGGGCCGTGTCCGCTCGCGCGGCCCAGCCACAGCTTCCACAGGGGGACGAAGCCCCGGCGGCCGTCCTTGGTCTTGACCTCGCCGAAGAGGAACTCGCCGTGCTGGCGGTCGACCGCGCGGAAGGTCTCGGGGTGCGCCGGGTCGACGAAGGGCTCGAGCTCGGGCTTCCCGCGGGTCCACACCTTGAGGCTCGGGACCTTGAGCGAGAGCTCGTCGCCCGGCTTCAGGCCGGCGTTGGCGCCGGCCTTGGCCAGGGCCTCGTCGGAGAGGAACCCGGGGAGCCGAACCCGGCAGCGCACCGAGACCAGCTTCAGCTCGCGCGAGGCGTCGAAGCGGAAGGTCGCGAACTTGAGCCGCACGTTGCGCAGGTTGAGCAGCACCTGGGCCGGCAGGTTCTTGATCGTGTAGCCCTCGGCTTGCAGCGCGTCGCCCTCGTAGAGGTAGAGCTTGCCGGTGCCCGCGCGGAACAGGACGACGCCCTCCGCCGACCCGTCGAAGGCGGGCGAGAGGATCTTGGTCACCCGCACCCGGGTCTGAACCTCGGTCAGCGCGCCCCCGGCGTCGGCCAGGGCCTGGGTGCCCTTGTATTCACCCTCCAGCACGACCTGCTCGCCCGCGAGGAACTGCAGCGCCTGGCCGATCTCGCCGTCCTTGGTGTTGCTGAGCTTCACCGCGCCGCGCCGCGCGTCGTCGGCGAGGCTCAGCTCGGCGGTCAGGGTGCCGCGCACCGAGACGGTGTCGCCGGCCTTGACCGGCGTGTCCGCGTGGGCCCCGCCCGCGAGGAGCGCGAGCGCGGCGACCAGGGCGAGGGGCGAGCGAGCGAGCTGGGACATGCAGCCTCCTGAAAGCGAGTCTCCCGCCACTCTCCCCCACGCGCGTCGCCAGCGCAACTCGATCCACGCGCGGCGTGAAGCGCGGGTGAAGCCCGCCGTGTCAGGGGCGCGCCGTGGGGGGGGGCTCCTCGCCGTCGGCGGGCGAGTCTCCGCCGTCCTCGTCCATGGGGTCGGGGTCGAACACGTCCTCCGCCGGGGCCTCCGCCGCTGGCGCTTCGGCTGCGGAGGGCTTCGAGGCCGCGTCGTCGAAGCCCTCGACCACCCCCAGCTGGCTGATCCGGCCCACGTCGGTCGGGTCGAGGGAGTGCACGGGGGGGTCGGCGTCGCCGCCGAGCGGCATGGCGGTGGCGTGAGGCCCGAAGCCGAGCTTGACCCACACGGGGACCAGGGCCGCCCCCGCCCCCAGGTTGCCCACGACCCACAGCGCCCAGGGGAGCGGCCACCAGGTGGGGGCGGGGCTCCCCACCAGCCAGCTCCCGATCCCTACGAGGAAGCAGAACACGCACAAGGCCGCGCTGAACATGGCCGCGACCATGAAGCCCAGGCGGCGCGTGTTCGCCTGGGGATCGGCGCCACAGTCCTTGGCGATTTGCCCCCACCACCCGGGCGGCTGAGCCATGCGGAAGAAGGCGCGCAGGCGAGCGGGGTCCTCGGGGGTCACGAGCGAGACCCCGACGCCAGCCGCCGTCGCGATCAACGCCATGAGCAGCAGGCGGGTCGGGGTCGCCGCGCCCGCGGCGCCCAGGAGGTCGTCGGTGATCCAGAGGTAGAGCGGGGCCGCCGCGATCAGCGAGGCGGCGATCGTGGCCAGCTCGCCCCAGGCCGTGACCCCCCACCACAGCCAACGCAGCACGAGCATGATCCCCATGCCCGCGCCCAGCAGCAGCGCGAGTTGCCAGGCGGTGTTGATCGAGGTCAGCTGGGTCATGATCACCATGGAGATCCCGAGGATCAGCAGGTTCGACCCGCGGGCGACCCACACCAGCTGCTTGGGGTTCGGCTCCTTCTTGAGCCAGGCCTGGCAGACCAGGCGCTTGTAAATGTCGTTCGTCCAGTACGACGAGCCCCAGTTCAGGTGCGTGTCGATCGTCGAGGCGAGCGCCGCGAGCATGGCGGTGAGCATGAGCCCACGCAGGCCCATGGGGAGGAGGTCCTTGATCCCAGCCACGAAGGTGCTCTCTCGCAGCGCGCGGTAGGCCTCGGGCTGCGCCGCGGCGTCGATCCCGCTCAGGCTCGCGGGGTCGAAGGGGATCAGCACCAGCAGCCCCAGGCCGATCGGCAGCCAGAGGAGGCTGCGGCAGATCACCTGGGCGAAGGTGAACACCACCGCCGCTTGCTTGGCGTCTTTGTCCGAGCGACAGGCCATGGAGCGCTGGGCGAGGTAGCCCGTGCCGTCGGCGTTGAGCTGGATCAGCCACTGCAGCGCGAAGGCCGCGATCAGCGGGAAGGTGACCCCCTTGGCCTGGCTCGGCGTGAAGGCCAGGATCTGGTCGGCGGTCACGTCGATCCCGGCGGGTCCGCCGTCGGCGAAGATCTTGCGCACCTCGTCGAGCATGGGGCCCATGCCGCCGCACTCGTAGACCACGTAGCCCATGTAGAGCCCCGTCCCCAGCATGGCGACGCCGAACTGGAACACGTCGGTCGCCACCACGCTGCGCAGGCCGCCGGTGGTCGAGTAGAAGGTCGTCACCAGCACCAGCGCCAGGATCGACATGAAGTTGTTGGTGGAGTTCGTCCACACCGCGGCGAGGGCCGCGACGGCCTGAGGGTCTTGGTTCGCAGCGGCCGCCTCGAGGGCCGGGAGGTTGGTCGGCGCAGCGGTCAGGGGCACGTGCAGCCCCTCGACCAGGTGCGAGACCAGGCCGTGGACGCTGGGGATCCATTGGTCCCAGGTCAGGAAGGGCTCGGCGATGATGCTCGTCGCGTAGAGCACCCAGCCCAGCACCACGCAGTTGAAGATCGTGCCGAAGTAGATCGCCTTGATCCCGCGCAGAGCCAACGCGGGTCCGCTGCCGTAGCGCAGCTCGGTCAGCTCCGCGTCGGTCAGGACCCCAGCGCGGCGCCAGCTCGGCGCGAGCACGAAGCCCATCATGAGGAAGGCCAGCGCGTAGATCCACTGCTGCCAAATGAAGAAGATCCCGCTCGTGGCGATGATCCCCGTGATCAAGAGCGGGGTGTCGGCCGCGAACTGGGTAGCGGCCATGCTCAGCCCGGCCTTCCAGCCGGGGAGGCTCCGGCCCGCGAGGAAATACTCTTCGAGGCTCTCGGAGGCGGTGGAGCTCGAGCTGACCCCGGACCAGATCGCGTAGACGACGAAGGAGAGGACGATCAGGACGTCCAACCAATGCAGCGTGGCGACGCTGTCGGCGAGGTGCAGGTCCACGTAGAGCTCCAGGGGCGACGCGCGCCGCGCGGGGAGCAGCGCGCTGGGGGAAACAGTGTAACGAGCGCCACGGCCGAGGTGCGCGGACAGGCGTCGCGGAGCCGTTGCGCGCGCTCCGCGCCTCGGTCAGATTGCCGAGACGCCGCTCGTGTGCGACCGAGGACTGCGACCTGAACCTGCGCGTGTTCGTCTACGGAACCTTGCTCCCTGGCGAGCGAAACCACCACTACCTCGCGGACAGCGAGCGCGTGGGGCCCGCGTCGAGCGCGGCGAGCTTCGAGCTCTACGACCTCGGCACCTATCCGGCGCTGGTCGCCGGCGGCGCCGGTCGCGTGCTCGGGGCCGTGTATCGCGTCTCGAGGGCGCGGCTCGACTGGCTCGACCGGCTGGAGGAGTGCCCGGAGCTCTATCGGCGGGTCGAGGTCGAGCTCGTGGAGGGGCCGCCCGCCCACGCCTACGTGCTCCCCCGCGCGCGCCTGCCGCGGGAAGCGCGCGCGATCTCCGACGGAGACTGGTGCGCGTGGCGGCGCGGGCGCGGCCTCGACCTGCGCTTGCCCACCTGGGGCGACCTCGCCCAGCGCTGGAGCTGGCGCCCGATTCCGGGGTGCCCCGGGCGAAGCGTGCTCCAGGGAGGGGACGCGACGCTCGCCCCCGCCGACCTCCTGGGGCCCGAGGCGCTCGTCCGCCGCTTCGAGGTCTCTGCAGCCCGTGACCCGGTGTGGGTGTCCCTCTTGCCCGACGGGGGGGTGATCTCCTACGAGCGCCCCGACGCCAGCTTCGTGCACACCCTCAACACACCCACGGGGCTGGCCCGCAAGCTCGCGCAGCTCGGGATCGGGGTCTAGCCCACGACCCTCACCACGACGTGGTGGGTTCTCGGGCTAGTCGGAGAGCACCGTGACGCCGCCCTCCGTCAGCTCGAGGACGGCGACGCGCTGGGCGTCGGGTCGCAGGAGCTCGACTCGTGCGGGGAGCGGCACGTCCGGGAGGCGTAGCAGGACGGGGGCTCGGGCGAGGAGGAGTTGATCGCCGACGGCGAAGAACTCGCGGCCGTCGGCGAGCTCGAGGGGAATCAGCCCGCGGACGGGGACGTCGCACACGAACGCGGCGCCCTGGGCGTCGACGACCCGGGCCCGAAAGCGCGCGTCGCTCGGGTGGGCGATCGCGGGCCGGAAGGCGACCGCGCGGCGGATCA
>JAGQRJ010000681.1 GCA_020425635.1 Planctomycetota bacterium
GCGGCGCAGGTGCTCGTGACCTGCCTCGACCAGGCGCTGCGCTTGCTGCACCCCTTCGTGCCCTTCATTACCGAGGCGCTGTGGGCCAAGCTCCGCGAGCAGGCCCCGACCCGCGGCGTCGACGCCGCGCTCCCCGACAGCGAGCAGCTGATCCACGCCGCCTGGCCCAGCGCCCGCCCGGAGTGGAGCGACGCCGCCCTCGAGCGCGACTTCGCCGCCATGCAGGACGTGGTGCAGGCTCTGCGCAACGTGCGCACGCAAAACGGGGTGGCCCCGGGCAAGAAGCTCGAGGGGCGGATCAAGGCCGCGGCCGAGGACTGCGCGACCCTCGCGCCCATGGCGAGCCTGATCGAGCTCACCGCGAACCTCAGCAGCCTCTCGATCGGCCCCGACGTGACGCCCCCGCCAAACTCGGCGTCCTCGGTGGTCGCGGGCTACGAGGCGTTCCTCGGCGACGTGCTCGACCCCGAGAAGGAGCGCGCGCGGCTGACCAAGCTCCAGGACGACCTCGGCAAGCGGATCGCCGGCGCGCAGAAGAAGCTCGGCAACGCCGGCTTCGTGGCCAAGGCCCCCCCCGAGGTGGTCGAGGCCGAGCGCGCGCGGGTGGCCGACATGGAGGCCCAGCTCGCCCGCGTCGCGGAGTCCCTCGCCGCGCTGGGCTAGCCCGCACGTCTCACCACTCGCTCGGCTCGTGGATTCGAAGTGCGGCCAGCAGTGTTGTTCAAGACAGTGAGACCCGGCCTGCGGCCGGGTACCCACGGTCGTTTGCGCCTCGCTCGCGGCGGCAGAGCCGCCGACTCGCTCCGGCGCAGCCCGCCTGCTTCGCAGGCGGCTACCCCGCAAACTCAGCACGTCGTGGTGAGCCTTGCGGGCGAGGACATCCCACACACGCCGAGCGGGCGACGGGGGAAGGCCCGTCGCCCGCTCGGTCGCTTCGAGGCAGGGATCCTTAGCGCGAGGCGCCGAGCTCGGCCGCGTGGCTCTGCTTCAGGGCGCGGCGGCCGCGCTCGCTGGACTCGCCCTCGGCGAGGCCGTCGGCGAGCTCGTCGAAGTCGACCTCGCAGGGCGCGCCGGCCGGGGCGTCGTAGGACATGCTGTCGGTGCCGACGATCTCCTTGCAGTCGCGGGCCAGCTGCTGGGCCTCCTCGTAGCGCCCGGCCTTGGCCGCGGCGCGGGCCTGGTCGAGCTGGCGGGCGACGCGGACCTTGGCGAGGTCGGCCGTGAGCGCCGCGTCGACGCTGGCCCGAGCCTCGTCGGCGCTGTCGGTCACGCCCACCGAGAGCGCGATCGGGTCGAGGGTCCGCAGCGCGCCGCTGTCGGGGTCGGTGTAGCGCAGGCTGACCTGGAGCGTGTCGAGGGCGGCCTGCGGCCCGGCGGTGCCCACGTGGATCCGCGCCATGACCTTCAGCGAGCGCCCGCGGGAGAGGTCGCCGATCGCCACGGTGCGGGCGTCGGGGTTCTGCTCGCTGGGCCAGGAGAAGACTTCGTCGAGCACGGTGCCGTCCTGGGCGCGGATCACGAGCTCGGCGCGCTTGGCGACCAGGCCCTGCATGGCCTCGACCTCAGCGGCGTAGACGGCGTCGAGGGCCGCGGGCTCGCTCACGTAGTGGTAGGCGCCGCCGCCCGAGTCGGCCAGGCCGCCGAGCAGCTCCTCGTTGAACTCGGCGCCGAGGCCCAGGCTCGAGACCGCGCTCCCCTTGCTCCGCACCCGGGTGATCATGGTGCGCAGGCCGGCCGGGTCGGTGACGCCCAGGTTCGCCAGGCCGTCGGTCAGCACCAGCATGCGCTGCACGAAGGCGGCTTGGGGCGCGCGCTGCGGGGCCTCGCAGTCTTCGACCGGCTCCCGGCAGCCGCGCTCGAGCGGGATCCGGCAGCCTGGCGAGCCGCTGGAGCTCACGAGCTGCTGGGCGGCGAGCTCGATCCCGGCGCTGAGGTTGGTGTTGCCGCCGGCTTGCAGGCCGTTGACCAGCTCGGCCATGGCGGCCCGCCCCGTCTGGGCGGGGAAGCCGCTGTAGACCAGGCGCGCGCTCGAGGAGTAGGCCACGATCGTCAGCCGATCGTTGGGGCCCAAGCGGTCGACGGCGCCGAGGGTCGCCTCACGCAGGAGGCCCATGGAGTTCTGCATGGAGCCCGAGGTGTCGAGCACGAGCGCGAGGTTCAGCGGGCGGCGCGGCGCCTCGGCGCCCGCGTCTTCGCGGACCGTGACGCCGCAGTGCAGGTAGAGCTCGCCGTCGGCGCCGCGCTGCAGCTGGGCCTGGCTCAGGGCCGCGTCGAGCGAGATCCCCCCGGCGCTCGCGTTGCCGTTGGGGTGCACGACCGCCACCGTCGGCGTCTGCTGGACGGGGAGGACGCAGTCCGGCCCGCTCGGAGGCGTGGGCCGCGCGTTGGCGTCGCGGACGTAGTTGAAGCCGAGGGCGACGCCCAACAGGCCCAGGGTTGCTGCGCTCCAGCGCACCGAACTCGCGGACAACGGACTGCTCGTATTCTTCATGGTCGACCTCCCTGTGGTTCCCGGTAGTTGCGGGTTCCACAACGCGGCCCGCGACTTCGGGGGGTGGGGTCGTCGAAGATTCTCGCCGGCGGCGCTCAAGTCATGGCAGGCAGATCCCTTAAGGGGTTGGGTCGGCGCGGGGCGGGGGGGGGAGGCGGAGCCTCGCCCCGCGCCGACCGGGGTGGATCATTTCGCGGTGTCGAGCACGAAGAAGGCCCAGTTGTCCGCGTTCTTCATGCGCTTGCGGGCGAGGAGCTTGCTCGCGTAGCGCCGGCCGTAGGCCTCGAGCCCGACGCACGCGTTGCTGAAGCTGTTGCCTTCGCCGCACTCCAGCATGCTCGTGAACTTCACGTCGTCGGTGTCGAGGGTGTCCGCGAAGTGGCTGAGCTCGTGCACCATGGTCCCCGCCCGCTCCTTGCGCTCTTCGCTCGGCTCCTCGAAGAACGCGTCGGTGACGTGGATCGTGCTCGGCCACGCAGGGTGCACGAACGCGACCGCGTTGGGCACGTTGGAGCCGTGCCCGAGGTAGGCCTTCTTCGCCAGCATGCGGTCGATCCCCTCGAGGATCTTGCGCCGGGTGTAGGCGTCCGCGGAGCCGAACCACGTCTCGGCCAGGGCCTCTCCGCGCGCCTGCCACTGGGCGTCGTCGGCGACGAGCGCGCGCGAGCGGCCCAGCAGGACCTTGGCCCGCTCGTAGGCGGCGCTCGCGACCCGGCGCTCGCTGACGCTCAGCTCGCGCGTGATCGGCACGCCGTGCGGGCCCGCGCCGTCGCGCCTGAGGTCGCCGCAGGCCGGGGGGTGGGACCGTCGGCCCGACCCCGCCTCTCCGGTCAAGCTGCCCACCAGGCCCATGCCGCCCGGCTCTTGCTTCGCCGCGCCGGCCCGGCCCTGCGCGCAGGCGGCAGACGCCCACACCATGGGCGCGAGCGCCGCGGCGCCGATCCAGAATCCTCGTGTCATCGTGCCGCTCTCTCTTCTGCTCCAGCCCACCCTGTGCGGATCCAGTGCCAGAGCTCGCCAACGAGGAGCAAAGAACTTGCACGCCCTTGTGCATGCAAGAGCGACACGAAAAGGAAAAGAGAGTGAACAGAGTTCCGAGCTGGTCCCGGCACGCAGCGGGCCAAGGTCCGCGATCCCGTTGCATTGCGGTCGAGGCCGGGTCGCCTATCATGGCCGGCCGCGGAGGGCTCGTGGTCAGCGTCTACGACGCAGCCGAACTCGAAGGCTGGTTCCGGTCGCGGCGGCGCAACCCCAGCGAGGCCCGCCGCGTGCGCCACGCGTTCCTCAAGCGGGGCCTGACCCCGGCCGAGGCGCTCGCTGCGCTCCCGGCGGAGGTCGCCCCCGCCGCCGACGAGGCGATCCGCTTTCACCCGCTGACGCTTCGCGAGCGGGTCGAGGCCGGCGACGGGGCGACCAAGCTGCTCCTCGAGACGGCGGGCGGCGACCTCGTCGAGGCCGTGGTGCTGCGGATCGCCAGCGGACGCACCACGCTCTGCGTGTCTTCGCAGGCGGGCTGCGCCGCGCGCTGCAGCTTCTGCGCCACCGGCGCCGGGGGGCTGCGCGCCAACCTCTCGACCGCCGAGATCCTCGACCAGCTGACCCACGCCAACCGCCTGCTGCGCGCCGAGGGCCGCCGCGTGCGCAACGTGGTGTTCATGGGCATGGGTGAGCCCTTGCACAACCTCGACGCCGTGGCGGGCGCGGTGGCCGAGCTGACCGGGCCGGCGGGCTACGCGCTCTCGCCGGCCCACGTGCTGGTGTCGACGGTGGGGGTGCCCGACGCTCTGGTGCGCCTCGCGCGCCGCTTCCCGCGCCTGGGGCTCGCGCTGAGCCTGCACTCGGCGCGCCCCGAGCAGCGGCGCGCGCTGATCCCGCTCACGGTGAAGCACACCCTGCCCGCCCTGCGCGCCGCGCTGGAGGAGGTCCAGGCGCTCAACCCCCGCGGGGTCATGGTCGAGGTGCTCATGCTCCACGAGCAGACCGACACCCCCGCCGACCTCGAGGCCCTGCTCGGGTTCTTGAGCGGGCTCCAGGCCCACGTGAACCTGATCCCCTTCAACGCGGTCTCCCACGCGCCGGAGCTGCGGCCGAGCTCGCCGGAGCGGATCCGCGCGTTCGCGGCGGCGCTCCGCGCGGCCGGGTTCAGGGTCACGACCCGGCGCTCGCTGGGCGGGAGCGTCGCAGGCGCATGCGGACAGCTGGCGAGCTATGCTGGAGGAGGAACCCCATGGCCCTCCAGTCGCTGACACCCTTCATTGGCCGCGCCGTCCGCATGGACCTCGCGACCTTCGTCGCCGAGCACCCGCACCCGGTGCTCGTGATCGAGCCCTTCGTGCTGCTCGAGAGCGACGCGGTGCAGACGATCTCGGCCGACAGCCTGAGTCAGGGCAGCCTGCCCACGATCGGGGTGCTCTCGAAGCGCCCCGGGGGCAACGCCTTCGGCCACATGGTGACCCTCGGGCGGGCGCGCAACAACGACGTGATCCTCAAGGCCGCGGGGGTCTCGAAGTTCCACTGCTACTTCATGTTCAGCCCCGGCGAGCCCGCCGTGATCGTCGACGCCGGCTCCTCCAACGGGACCTTCGTCGCCGGCGCGCGGGTCGCGGCGCAGGCCAAGACGCCGCTCAATCCGGGCGACGCGATCGGGATCGCGCGGGTCGGCGCGGTGTTCCACACCCCCGAGACCTTCCACGCCTACCTCCGCGCCCAGCTCGAGGGCTGAGCGCGTCGAGGTCGCGGGCCGCGCGCTACTGGTGGCGCAGCACCAGCAGCGGGCAGGGGGCGTGCCGCACGATCCGCTCGGCCACCGAGCCGAAGGCCCAGCGGCTCACGCCGCTGCGTCCGTGGGTCGTGATCGCGATCATGTCGGCGTGCTCGCGCTCGGCGAGCTTGATGATCTCCAGGGCTTCGTCGCCCAGCCCGGCGTGCACGCGGACCACGAAGCCGTCCTTGCGCAGCTTGTCGGCGATCGGCTCGAGGGCCTTGGTGATGTTCTCGGGCTCCCACGCCGCGGGCATGGGGCCGAGGTCGGCCACGGTGCTGTAGAGGAAGGGCTGCACGCGGATCAGGTGCAGGGTGCTCCCGTAGAGCTTGGCGATCTGGGTGGCGTGAGGGATCACCTCGGCCGCCAGCTCCGAGCCGTCGAGGGGGATCACGATCGAGCGGAAGGAGCTCGCCGGCGAGGCCCCGTCGAGGCTCGCCTGGTTGCACATGAGCAGCGGCACGGGGCAGTGACGCAGCACGCGCTCGGCGACGCTGCCGCGGATCCAGCGCGAGATCCCGCTGCGGCCGTGGGTCGCCATGGCCACCAGGTCGGGCTTCAGCTCTTCGATCGCGTCGAGGATCCCCTCAGCGGGCTTCCCGGTCTTGACCCGCACCCGGGCGCGGACCCCCTGGCGCTGAAGCTCTTCTTGAACGACCTGCAGCTCGCTGAACTCGGCGTCCTGGGTCTCCTGGCTCGCGCCGGGCTCCACCACGCCGAGGAGGGTGACCCACTCGATCGGCTCCGCGCCGAGCAGCGACCCCAGCGGAAGCAGGATCTTGCGCGCGAGGTCTGAAGTGTCCAAGGGCAGGAGAATCTTGGTGTACACGGCCGTAGCCTCCCATGGCGTCGGACTGAGCAGCCTGCGTGCCAACGTAACCGCAGTCTTAGCCGCTCAGGAGTCTCGCACCCGTGACGCTACGCGCCCCGGGTTCACGGGAGGGAAACTACCAGGAATCAGAGGCGAGTGGCGCAAGCCCCGATAAAGAAGTCGGGGGCTCGCGTCGCCTTGGGCTAGGCCGGCTCGAGGGCCTGGGTCGCGAGCTCCTTGGCCTGGGTGAGGCCGGCGGCGGTCAGCTTCCAGCCGATCCGCGAGCCGTCGCGGTCGCGGACCTCCTTGAAGAAGGCGGAGTCCTTCTTCATGTTCTGCGCGAAGTTGGCCACGTTGTAGGCGTCGTACTCGACCGCGAGCTCGCGCAGCCACTCGACCTCGATCCGGCGGCGGCGCGTCCCGAGCCAGAGGCCGATCGTGCGCTGGCGGCCGCGGGCCGAGTTCTGCTCGACGAGGAAGGCCTCGAGCTCGGAGCGCTCGTCGGCGCTGAGCTTCAGCGGCTGGCTCGGACGCCGACGGCGGCCGCTGCCCTCCTTCTTGGCGGCCTGGCGGCTGCGCGCCGGGGCGGTGCGCACGGGGCGGCCCTGGCGGACCTCGTTCAGCCCCGCTTCCAGCGCGAGCAGCGCGATCTCGGCGGGGGAGACGTCGAGCCCGCGGGCTTCTCCCAGCACCTCGGCGAGGTGCGTGAGCTCGTCCCAAACCTGACGGGGCATGACGATACGGCGGGCGACGGTAGGCTGGGCCATGGGGGCGCTCCTTCCAAAAGCGTGGCGACTCCAAAAAGTCTAGCGCTGCCCACCGACGCTCCCGTCCTAGCCGCCAAGCGGGCTCCAGGAGACACACCCAAGATGCAGGGGCACGTGCCTGCTCGAGCACAATCCAGGGTAGAGGCAGCCGGGGTGCTTAAAAGCGGAACTCGAGGAACAGCGACAAACCATTCAGGCCCACCGCCCCGTCGAGGCGACTCGAGCCCTGGGAGCGCGTCTTCGCGGCCAGCAGCAGGAAGCGGTATTCGGTGCCGAACGCGAACAAGTCGTCGAAGAAGAAGACGCGCCCGCCCAGGCGGAAGTCGAAGTACTGAGCGTCTTTGAGCCCCACGGTGGCCCACGACCAGTTCATGAACTCGATCCGGGTGTAGACGCCGAGGGCGTCGAAGGGGCGCAGCTCGAACTGCCCGCCGAAGATCGGCGACAGCAGCTCGCCCGCGGCCTGATCGCTGAAGACCCGCGGATTGCTCAGCTCGGCGGTCCCGGTCAGCTTCAGCGCGAGCTTGAAGTACTGCAGGCCGCCCAGGAAGGTGAGCCGGTAGTCCGCGCCCGCGATCGGGCTCCAGGAGGCGTAGGCCCCCAGCGAGAGGAACTCGAAGCGGGTGCGGACGTAGCCCCCGGGCCCGGCGATCACCACCCCGTTGAAGATCACGGCTTCGTCCTGCTGCTGGAACGAGCCGCCCCGGGTGAGCTGGTCGCCCTTGAAGCCGACGCGCAGCGCCTGCCCGACCGAGATCCGCCACGACGGCCCGACCCCCGAGTCGTCTAGGCCCTGCCCTTGCTCGAGGTTCTCGAGCTCGGTGCCCACGACCCCGCGGCGGTCGCCGCGGATTCGCGAGCGCGACTCGATCCAGCCCACCAAGCCGAGCTGGATCTTGACCCAGGGGGGCTCGCGCACGGGGTCTTCGTCGAGGGTGATCCACTCGTCGAAGCTCGCGCCCGCTTCCTCGGCGCGGGCTTCGCCTGCGGTCGCGAGCAGCGCCGCCGCCAGGCACGCGACCCCCCCGAACACCCTCGCGCCTGCGCGCACGCCGACCTCCACGGCGGTGAATGATACTTGATTCCTGGGCGGCTCGTCCCTGGAGGCTTGAGCCCTCGGGCTGCTCCCGTATCATCCGCCCCTGCGGATCATCCACCTGCGGAGGCTGTGTGCCCACGAACGCGGACATGCAATTCGGCGAGATCGCCGTCAAGCACAAGCTGATCACTCGCAAGCAGCAAGATCAGGCGCTCGAGGTGCTCAAGAAGCTCGAGAAGCGGCTCAAGAGCAAGCGCTCGAAGAAGAAGCCGCGGCTGGTCGACGTGCTCGTGCAGCGGGAAATGCTCACCGGGGCCGAGGCCAAGAGCGTCGAGAACGCGCGGGTCTATCGCGAGATCCGCCTCGACGACAAGCTCTACGCGCGGGTCGCGCTGAAGTCGAAGTTCGTGACCAACGAGCAGATCGAGAAGGGCCTGGCCGCGCAGAAGAAGAGCTACCTCAAGGGCCGCCCGCCCAAGCGCCTCGGCGAGTTCATGCTCGACCAGGAGTTCCTCAGCGAGACCGAGCACGAGGCGATCATGGAGGCGATCGAGAAGCTCGACGCCAACGAGTACGTCGCGCGCAAGGGGCGCAAGAAGGGCGGCGCCAAGAGCGGCAAGAAGAAGGCCTCGGTCGTCGAGCTCGACGACAACAGCGACGGCGACCTCGAAGACTCGGCCGGTGAGCTCTCGGACGACCTCGACGACGACGTCGAGGAGCTCGACGACGACGACGTCGAGGAGATCTCGGGCCTCGAGGAGATCGACGAGGACGAGGACGAGGACGACGACGACGACGACGACGGAGCTGGCGAGAGCGAGGCCGGGATCGACCTGGACCTCGACCTCGACCTCGAGGGCGGGTCGGAGGTCGCCTCCCTCGACGACGCCGAGTCCCTCGAGGCGATCGACTCCAAGATCGACATGGACCTGAGCGGGCTCGACCTCGACGAGGACGACGACGCCCCTGCGGGCCTGGACGACGACGGGATCGACCTGGACGAGGACGACGACGACGACGACGACGACGACGTGGAAGACCTCGACCTGGGAGGCTCGGACGACGACGTCGACGACCTGGGCGACCTCGACGACCTCGACGACCTCGACGACCTCGACGACGACGACGACGATTGATCGCGTGCCGCGAGCCGTAGCGTGAGCGCGGGCGCCCCTCCGCGGAGCTCGCGGCCGCGCGTGCTCTACTTCGGCCCCGCGGTGAACCCGATCGTGCGCGGACGGGTCCGGCCCTTCGTCGCGCGGTACCCCTGCGCGTGGGTCACCAGCGCGCCGGGCCCGGCCTCGCTGCAGACCGAGCTCCCGGTGTTCGAGCTCCCGCGCCCAGCCTTCGGGCGCTTGCCGCGTCTGCTGTTCGCGCACACCCTCGACTACCTGGTCGAGGCCTGGGACGTGGTGCTCCGGCGCTTTCGCCCCGACCTGATCCACGTGCACTACGTGGCCCAGCTCGACGCGCTGGCGCTGCTCCCGCTGCGCAAGATCCCGCTCGTGCTGACCGTCATGGGCGGCGACGTGCTGACCGACCAGATCCCGCGCCCCTGGCCCCTCGACCTCGCGGTCCGCCGGCTGTTCCGCCGGGCGGCCGCGGTCACCGCCAAGTCGGAGTTCCTCGCCGCGCAGTGTCGGGCCCTCGGCGCGCGGCGGGTCGAGCAGGTGCGCTGGGGGATCGACCTCAGCTGCTTCGGCCCCCGCGAGCGCGGCGCGGCGCGGGCGCGGCTGGGGCTGCCCGCCGCAGGGCGCCTGCTGCTCTCCAGCCGCGCGCTGCAGCCGCTCTACAACCACCTCCCGATCCTCGAGGCGGTGGCCGGGCTCCCCGAGCGCCCAGAGCTCGTGGTCACCCGCCACGCCGCCCTCGGCGACTACGCCGCCCAGGTGATCGCCCGCGCGCGAGCGCTGGGGGTGACCCTCCACGTGCTCGACCCGCTGCCCCCCGAGCGCATGCCCGACCTCTACGCCGCCGCCGACGCCTGCGTCTCGATCCCGGCCTCCGACGGGCTCCCTCAGACCCTGCTCGAGGCGCTGGCCTGCGCGCGCCCGACCCTGGCCCTCGACCTCGACGCCTACCGCGAGCTGCCCTTCGCCGCCGACGCCTGCCTCAAGGTCGCGCACGTGGGGGGGCAGCCCGACCTCGCGGCGCTCCGCGCCGGGCTGAGCGAGCTGCTCCAGGTCCGCGAGCGCCCCGGGGTCGAGGCGGCGCAGGCCTGGGTCCGCGCCGAGGCGAGCCTCGAGGCGAGCGTCGCCCAGGTCGACGCCCTCTACCGCGAGCTCGCCGGCTGAGCCCCGATCGGATCCCCCTTGGACCGCCCGGGGGCCCTCGATTCAGGCTATAACCGCGGCTCATGTGTGGGATCGCTGGACTCTTGTATTTCGACGCGCAGCGGGAGGTCGACGCCGGCCTGCTCGACCGCATGACCGACGTGCTCGCGCACCGCGGGCCCGACGGGCGCGGCACCCACCGCGACGGCCCCCTGGGGCTGGGCCACCGCCGGCTGGCGATCATTGACCTCTCCCCCGACGCCGCCCAGCCCATGGCCAACGAAGACGACTCCGTGTGGGTCGTGCTCAACGGCGAGATCTACAACTTCCAGGAGCTGCGCGCCGAGCTCGAGGGCAAGGGCCACACCTTTCGCTCGCACAGCGACACCGAGGTCCTCGTCCACCTCTACGAGGAGGAGGGCGACGCGCTCGTCTCGCGCCTGCGGGGCATGTTCGCCTTCGCGCTCTGGGACGCGAAGCGCAAGCACCTGCTCCTCGCCCGCGACCGCTTCGGGCAGAAGCCGCTCTACTACCGGCTCAGCGACCGGAGCCTGCACTTCGCCTCGGAGATCAAGGGGATCCTCCAGGACCCCGAGGTCGAGCGGCGCCCCGACCTGCGCGGGCTGCACACCTACCTGACCTACGGCTACGTGCCGGGTCCGCTGACCGCCTTCGAGGGGATCGCCTCGCTCCCGCCCGGGCACACGCTCAGCGTCGAGCTCGACGGCTCGTCCAAGCTCGAGCGCTACTGGGCCTTGAGCATGACCCCCAAGGACGCCGAGGTCGACGACAGCCCGGCCGGGCGGCGCCGCGCCGAGGCGCGGGTGCGCGAGCTGATCGACGAGGCGGTCAAGCTGCGCATGATCGCCGACGTGCCCCTCGGCGCGTTCTTGAGCGGCGGGGTCGACTCGAGCTCGATCGTGGCCTCCATGTGCCTCGGCGGCAGCGGGGCGCCCAAGACCTTCGCGATCGGCTTCGACGAGCCGGCCTACGACGAGCGCGCCTACGCGGCCGAGGTCGCGACCGCGCTGCGCACCGAGCACGAGGTGCTCGTGCTCGGGCCCGACAGCTTCACCGGGCTCGAGCAGATCGTGTGGCACTACAACCAACCCTTCGCCGACCCCTCCTGCCTGCCGACCTTCGCGGTCAGCAAGCTCGCGCGCCAGCACGTGACCGTGGCGCTCTCGGGCGACGGCGGCGACGAGCTCTTCGTCGGCTACCGGCGCTACCTGGGCACGCGCATGGAAGAGCGCCTGCGCGCGGGCCCGGCCTTCCCGCGGAACCTCGCGCGCAACCGCTTCTTGATCGAGGCCACCCGCCGCGCGGGCTTCAGCGACCTCTGCAACGAGCTCGCCCACAGCCGCTACAACCGGAACCTCCCGCCCTCGGACCTCTACCTGACCCGCCTCGAGAGCTTGAGCCTGGACCTGAAGACGCGGCTCTACGACCCGGGCCCCTGGGGCAGCCTCCTGCGTCGCGACGCGCGCGAGGTGGTCCGCCGCGCCCTCGCCGCGTCGGACGGCGTGACCTTCACCGAGCGCTGCGCCCACGCCGACGTCATGACCTACCTGCCCGACGACATTCTGGTCAAGGTCGACGTGGCGAGCATGGCGCACTCCCTCGAGTGCCGCTCGCCGCTGCTCGACCACAAGCTCGCCGAGTACGTCGGGCACCTGCCCTTCGCGCTGAAAATGCACCGCCTCGAGACCAAGCGCGTGCTCAAGGACGCCATGCGCGACCGGCTCCCGCGCTCGATCCTCAAGCGCAAGAAAATGGGCTTCGGCGTGCCCCTCGAGCACTGGTTCCGCGGCCACCTGGGCTCGATCCTCGAGGAGACGATCCTCTCCCCCCGCGCCCTGGCTCGCGGCTACTTCCAGCCCGCCGCCCTGCGCGAGCTCGTCGACCAGCACACGAGCAAGCGCGCCGACTGGCAGAACCCGCTGTTCACCCTGCTCATGCTCGAGCTCTGGCACCGCCAGTACATCGACCCGCCCGCCGGCGACCCGCTGCAGCGGCCTAGCTGACCGCGGGCTAGACCTGGCCGGGCGATCTACCTCGAGTTGGCCGCCTCCAACGCTTGCTTGGCGAGGGTCCTCTCGGCGCGCCCAGGCTGGCTCGCGGTCGAGGTGGCGAGCGGACCCGACTGGGCTAGGGCTCACGCGGACCTCGCGCCGCGCAGCCTTCAGGCCTCGTCTGGACGGGGTCGACCGCCTCGCTGCGAGGGTTGAACCCTCCCGGGCTCGCGGTCGACCACCTCCTGCGAGGGTTGAACCCTTCCAGGCTCGCGGTCGACCAGGTCCCAGCGGAGGGCACGACCGCGCACGCAGTTCGTACGTTCCGGGCCCAGGGGCCGGGCGCTCGGGTCCTCGCTAGCGCGAGGCGCTGCCGCTGGGCTGGGTCGTGGAGCGCGGGGTGAAGGCGTCGATCAGGCCGTCGAGGTCGGCCTCGCGCTCGTTGCTCACGCGGCGGGTGTCTGCCTGGGGCCCGGAGGTGCTCGTGCCGGTCGTGTCCGTGGGCGGCGCGTCGGCCGGGGCCTCCTCGGCGAAGGCGATCCGGCTGAAGATCACGCCCCACACCAGGCCGGCGGCGTCGGCCACGGGCTTGCGCAGGTTGAGCGGGACCTTGCTGAAGTTCGCCGCGTGGAAGGGCGCCCAGAACAGCCAGCCCTTGGGCACGACGTTGATCGTGTCGTCCTTGGCGCTGCGCCAGGCCTCCTCGAGGGACTTGCCCTCCTGGATCACGCCGCGGCTGGTGAAGAACACGCCCGTGCCGACCGGGGCCATGATCCCCTGGTCGAGGAGCACCTTGGCGAGCATGGCCTTGGCGCCGCCGCCGGGCACGATCTTGTCGACCGCGTTGAACCAGTAGTGGCCCACGGGGCCGCCGTAGACCAGGCCGAAGCCGGCTATGAACGCCGTGCGCTGGAGGTCGATCCCCTCGACGTCGTCGGTGGCCTGGGCGATCAGGTCGCCCGCGCCGCCGATCCCGGCCGAGGTCAGCGCCTTGGTGCGCACGGGGTTCCGCTCGAGGGCCTGGAGGTAGCGCCCCCAGAGCTTCTGGGTCGCCTGGCCGGCGCGGGTGCGCCCGATCCGCGCCGCGAAGGGCGCGAGCGCGCGCTTGCTCGGCTCGAGCACGGAGCGCGTGAAGGGGTCGGAGACGTGCTTGGCGAAGGGCTCGGTGACGTAGCGCTTGCCGGCCTTGACCAGCGGGTCCGTGAGTTGCCTTCGGCCGAGGGCGAGGTCGATCTTGATCTGGCCCGCGCGTCGGCGAAGGGCCTGGGCCACGAGCGGGCCGTTGCGCTGCAGGCTCTGCAGGGCTTGCTGGGGGAGGGCGCGCCCGCGCTGCACGAGCTGGCGGACCACGCGGCGCACGGCGGGGTTGCGGGCCACGCGGGTCAGCGGCTTCTGCAGCATGCGCGCGCCGCCGCCTATGAAGCCGAGGACGCCGCCGACCGCGGCGCTCTCCGCGACCCCCTCACCGAGCTCACGGCCGTGGAAGGCGTTGTCGCTGGCTTGCTCGACCGCCGCACCCGAGGCGCCGGCGACGACCATGCCCGTGGTGCGCAGCGCCGCGGTGCCCGCGAGGGCCCCGGCGCCCAGGGTCAGCCCGCCGATCCCGCCGACGACCGCGCCGCCGAGGGCCGCCGCGCCGACCGACTTCCAGTCGATCGGCTTGCCGCGGATCACGCTGGTGAGCGCGACCGCGCCACCGCTGATCAAGGCGCCCGACAAGGCGCCGACAGCCCCCAGCACCAGGTTGATCATTCGGGGCGGGCCTCTCTCGGGTTACCCATTGCTCGGGTTACTCCTTGCAGATCCTGGGCCGGTTGCGATGGTTCTCGTAAGTCGTTGTCCGGTGAAGGCGTTCGTCCCGCTTCGATCCGCTTGGGTTCCGCAGGTCCAATCCCGGGTGCAGCGCTGTGGTTCGGGGGCCTCGCAGAGGCCCCCGGTCGCGCTCAGCGCCCGCTGGAGCAGGAGGTGGCGAGGGGCACCTCGCAGCTCCGCTCGGAGCGCGGGGTGAAGGCGTCGATCAGGCCGTCGAGGTTGGCCTCGCGCTCGTTGCTCACCCGCCGGGTCCCGGCCTCGGGGCCAGCGGTGTGGCTCCCGCTCGTCGCCGTCGGCTCGGGCGCCTCGGCGGCGGCGTCGTCGTCCTGGAACGCGATTCGGCTGAACATGACGCTCCAGATCAGGCCCATGGCGTCGGCCGCCGGCTTGCGCAGGTTGAGCGGGACCCGGCTGAAGCTGACCGCGTGGAAGGGACCCCAGAAGGCCCAGCCCTTGGGGATCACGTGGCGCACGTCGTCCTTGGCGGAGCGGAAGGCTTCGCCGGGCTTCTCGCCCTCGAGGACCATGCCGTAGCTCGAGAAGAAGACCGTGGCGCCGACGGGGGCCATGATCCCCTGGTCGAGGAGGACCTTGGTGAACATGGCCTTCGCGCCGCCGCCGGGGACGATCTTGTCGACCGCGTTGAACCAGTGGTGCCCGACGGGGCCGCTGTAGAGCAGCGAGAAGCCGCCGCGGAAGGCCGTGCGCTTGAGGTCGATCCCCTCGACGTCGTCGGTGGCCTGGGCGATCAGGTCGCCGGTCACCGAGATCCCGGCCGAGGTCAGGGCCTTGGTCCGCACGGGGTTCTTCTCGAGGGCGTTCATGTAGCGGCCCCAGAGCTTCTTGGTCGCCTGGCCGGCGCGGGTGTTGCCGATCCGGGCCGCGAAGGGCGCGAGGGCGCGCTTGGTGGGCTCGACGACGCGACGCTTGAAGGGGTCGCTCACGTGCTTGCCGAAGGGCTGGGCCACGTGCTTCTTGAACGGGTCGCTCACGAAGCGCCGGGTCGTGTTGGCGATCGGCTCGGTGATCGGCTTGGTCGCGCGGGCCAGGGATCTGCGCCCGAGGGCGAGGTTGACCTTGACCGTGCGCGCCTTGCGGCGCAGCGCGCTGGCCACGGGGGAGCGCTTCACGCTCTGCCAGGCCTTGCTCAGGAGCGCCCCGCCGCGCTTGGCGAGCTGGCGGGTCACGCGGCGCACCGCGGGGTTGCGCGCGAGGCGGGTCAGGGGCTTGCGCAGGGCGCGCGCTCCGCCGCCGAAGAGGCCGATCGCGCCGCCCACCGCGGCGCTCTCGGCGACGCCGTCGCTCAGCTTGCGCCCGTGGAGCAGGTTGTCGCTGGCTTGTTCGATCGCGCCGCCCGACGCACCCGCGACCACCATGCCGGTGGTTCGGGCCACGGTCGTGCCGGCGAGGAGGCCGCCGCCGAAGGTGGCCGCGCCGATCGCGCCGATCGCCGCGCCGCCGAGGGCGGCGGATCCGACCGACTTCCAGTCGATCGGCTTTCCTCGGACGAGGCTCGTGACCGCGACCGAGGCCGCACCGATCACCGCGCCGGCGACCGCGCCAAACAGCACGTGCAGCATTCGCAAACTCTCCCGGCCCGCAGGCCGACACACTCTTCTCAGGGGCCGTGGCCCAACTCTCGAGAGGGGTGAGTGCAGATGGGAGTCCAATACGGACGCTTTGCGTAAGCTCCTGTTCTCTGGTCGCTTCTGGTTTCGTTTGCTTCCCACCCCCCAGATCTGCCTGATTTGGGAAGCGGAACGTAAGCGTCGGTGGGAGGTCGACTCCCGTCTGCGCGGGTCGTGTCGGCGACGTTTAGAAGCCAAACCTCCAGCCCGTGGCCGGGCGGGGCAGGGGGAGCAGCGGGCGCGGGAGGAGGGACTCGATCACCGTGTTCACCCAGCTCCGATCGCTCCCGGGGTGGACGAAGGGCGTCGGGCGCGCGCCGATCTCGATCTCGATCTCCAGGATCCTGGTCGCGAGCTCGTCGCGGTCGATCGCCTGCCGGAGGCGGTCGATCTCGGCGCGGAAGTTGCCGCTGCGGCTCAGTCGAGCCTCCAGGGCGGCGAGGGTCGCCGCGGGGTCGTCGGCGTCGCGGACCGCGCGGAGGAGCCGCTTGACCGTCAGCGCGTGGGCGAGCTCGGCGGCGGTCGAGAAGGACCGGAAGGGGAGCTCGTCCGAGCTGTAGGGCTGGCTCCGCTCCACGTGCGCTTCGGCCTCCTGCCCGCTGGGCCCAGGGAAGGGAAAGGGCGCAGGGGGGAGCGGGAAGGTCGGCGAGGGGAGCGGGATCGGCGGGAGCGGGATCGGCGGGAGCGGGATCGGGGGGAAGGGGATCGCGATCGGGGGCGGCTGCGCGGCGTGGGCGGCCGGGGGGGCGGCCTGGGTCGGGGCCAGGGCGAGGGCGCTCATTGCGAGCGCGAGGGTCCAGCGGGGCATGGGGGGGCTTCCTTCCTTCGACTTCCGCCCGTCCTGGTGCACGCCCAGGGCCAGGCTTAAGTCCCATGGTTTGGGGCCCTGAGCGGTTCAAGACGCGTTCAGGCCGCCCGGACGGGCGCGCGGTGAAAGGAGCCCGAGCAGGTCGCCGGGTCCCTCCCCAGGCGTCCGGCCGCGGCGTAGCATGCGGGCGAGGAGGGCCCATGCTGCTCTACGCCGCCAGCGACCACGCCGGGTTCGCGCTCAAGCAGGCGCTCGTCGCCCACGCCCGCGAGCTGGGGCACGAGGTGCTCGACCTCGGGCCCGAGTCGCCCGAGCGGGTGGACTACCCCGACTTCGGCGCCAAGCTCGGGCGCGCGGTCGCGGCCAAGCCCGGCAGCCGAGGGATCCTCTGCTGCGGCTCGGGGATCGGGATCGGGATCGCGGCCAACAAGGTGCCCGGGATCCGCGCCGTGACCGCCTGGGACGAGACCAGCGCGCGGCTCTCGCGCCAGCACAACGACGCCAACGTGCTCGCCCTCGGCGAGCGCCTGATCGGGCCCGCGGTCGCGCTCGCGGCCCTCGAGGTGTGGCTGAGCACCGAGTTCGAGGGCGGCCGCCACGCCGGACGCGTCGCCAAGCTCGACGCCCTCCCGGGCTAGGCAGGGGTCGCCCGACAGCGCCGCCGACCCTCGCCGTCTGGAGGGCAAGGGCCGTCTGGAGGGCGAAGGCGAGGCCGAGGCAGCGCAGCGCCTGCGGCCCGTTGGGGGTGAGCCCTCGCAGCTTTGCTGCGAGGGCGAGGGGGCCTCGGAGAGGCCCCCTGAAAAC
>JAGQRJ010000103.1 GCA_020425635.1 Planctomycetota bacterium
GCGTCGGTCTCGGCCGTGGCCTCGGTCTCGGTCTCGGTCTCGGTCGCGGCCTCGCCCCGGGCTTGGGTCCCCTCGGGCGGGGCGAGCACGGGGATCGCGGGCGCGGCGGGCGCGCTCGGCGGCGGCGGGGTCTCGGCGACCTGAGCGGGCGCGGCCTTGGCCGCCACGGCGGCGTCGTGGGCCTCGCGCTCGGGGTCCTTGGCGCGCTTGCCCACGATCGCCGAGGCGAGCACCCCGACCCAGAACAGGCCCACCAGGGGCACGGCCATGAGGATCTGGGTCACGGGGTCGGGGGGCGTGAGCACCGCCCCGATCACGAACGCGGCGAGGAACCAGAACTTGGCGTAGCGCCGGTAGAGCGCGGCGTTGCCCACGCCGATCAGGGTCATGAAGACCATGATCAGGGGCAGCTCGAAGATCGCGCCCACGAGCACGGTCAAGAGCGTGAACAGCTTGAGGTATTCGCCGAAGGAGATGCTCCCCGACACGTCGGGGAGGTAGCCGATCAGGAACTCGATCCCGTAGGGGATCAGAATGAAGTAGCCGAAGAGCGTCCCGCAGGCGAAGGCCACGACCGTGAGCGGGGCGAACCAGCGCACGTACTTCTTCTCGTGGTGGTAGAGGCCCTTGGAGACGAAGGACCACAGCTCGCGCGCGACCAGGGGCGAGGCGCAGAACAAGGCGACCACCAGCGAGAGCTTGAGCGCGGAGAGGAACGCCTCCTGGGGGCGGATCTGAACCAGGTCCATGCGCGGGAGGTTGGCCAGGCGGTCCTTGAACGGCCCGACCTGCTGCTTGAGCTTCTCGTCGAGCGCCTCTTGCTCCAGCTTGAGCGCCTCGCGGCGCACGCGCAGCTCGTGGATCTGGGCCACGGTCACCGGCTCGTCCTGCTCGCGGAGCGCGGCCTGCTCCTCCTGCAAGGCCTGGATCTTGCCCTTGAGCTCGGTCTGCTCGGCCTTGATCGCGTCGAGGGCCTTGCCGAGCTGCCCGGGCTCGAGGCTGTCGATCAAGAACAGCTCGTCCTTGGCCGCCTTGTTCAGCGCCTGATCGAGCTCGCGGTAGCCGTCGGAGATCTCGACCAGCGAGTCCTTGAGCGCGGTGTCGACCCCCTGGAACTCGCGGGTGTCGATCACGTTCTTGGCCGCGCGCTTGTAGGGCCACTGCGCGACCTCGAGCAGCGGGCCCTGGGCGTAGAACGCGATCAGGAAGGCGATGGCCACGTAGCCCACCGCCTTCAGCACGTGCCAACGCAGCTCTTCGAGGTGCTGCCCGATCGACATGCGGCTGTCGTCGAACGTCGGGTCGTCGGTCAAGGGGTTCCCCTCCCATACCTCAGCCGTGAGTATAGCCTCGAAGCCGAGGCGCACGCGCAGGTCTCACCGCGCAGCTCCTCCCGTCGGCGTACACGAAGAGGCCCGCGGGGAACCCGCGGGCCTCCTGAGGCGACGACTGGGACGACCCCGTCAGCGACCGAGGAACTCGAGCAGCTCCTTCTCGGTCATGAAGGTCACGCCATACTGCGCGGCCCGCTCGGCCTCGGCCTCGATCTCCGGCCCGCGCGCGTCGTCGGTCGCGCCGAGGAGGATCACGTAGTCGGTCTGGGTCGAGATCTGGTTCTCGACCTTGGCGCCGATCTCCTTGAGCTTCTGCTGCAGCTCCGACTTGTCGTAGGGGCTGGTCGCGCTCGAGCGCTCACCGAGGAAGGTGAAGATCAGCTGGGCCTGGGGGTCGAAGGTCGGGGTGAAGATCAGGTCGCCGCGCACGATCGGGTCGTTGCGGTTGGGCACCGAGACGCGCTCGCCCGTGACGGGGTTGGTCACGCTCATGTCCTCGAGGATCGCGCACTGGCTCATGTCCTCCTCGATCTGGCGCACCTCGGCCACGCCCTTGACCTTGAGGCGCCCGCCGCTGACCAGCTGGTAGACGAAGAAGCGCGTGTTGCGGCGCAGCCCGTGGCGCCGGCCGAGGTTGACCCAGGCGTAGCCCAGGTCGGTGTCGGCGAAGACGACCTCGCCGTCGCGCTTCCAGGTGTCGGCGTTGGTCTTGCGCTTCTTGCGGGTGAGCTCGGCGATCCGGGTCTCCTTCTCCTGGAGCTTGATCGCCATGCGCTTCTCTTTGAGCTTGGTGTCGCGCGTCATGCGCTGGATCGTGCGCTGCTCCTCCTCGAGGCGGCCGTCGTAGTCGCGGCGCACCTGGTCGAGCTCGCGGTCCTTGGTCACCAGGTCGTCCTTGACGCGGTTCAGCTCGTCGGAGAGCGCGCCCTGGTCGGCCTTGGCCTTGTCCATTTCTTCCTTGAGCCGCTTGGCGGTCTCGGCGGCGTTGGCCTGCTGCTCGGAGCGCTCCATGCGCAGGCGGGGGAGCAGCGCGATCACCGCGCGCAGCTGAGCCTGCTGGACCTCGATCACGGTCTTGATGTCCGCGAACTTGACGTCGCCGCCGTCGGTGAGCCCCTTGAGCTCCTTCCACGACTTCTGCACGTCGGGGTCCTTGATCGAGGACACGTCCTCGTCGCCGATCCACTCCGAGCTCATGATCTCCTTCACCCGCTCGGCGGCGGGGGTGAAGATCACCTGCTGAACGTAGGCCTGGTCGATCGGGTTCTCGCGGCGACCGGGACCGAAGAACAGCACGCGCACGTCCTCCGCCTCGATCGTGAGCGCCCCGATCTGACTGTTGGCTTCCTTCAGGTCGGCCTGGGCCTTCTTGAGGCGATCCTCCACCGCCGTTCGCTCTTCGTTCACCTTGTAGACGACGAAGACGAGGACGAGGGAGATGAGAATCGCGAAGATCAGCCCGACGACGTACGCGACGTTGCCTGAACCTTTAGCCATGGTTGCTCCCCTGCGGACCTCTGCGCGACTGAGGTGTCCGCGGTCGCATTCTACGAGCGACCTACGGTCAGGGTCAACCGGCCCTCGCGAAAGGAGTTAAACCGTGGGTCGCGCATGACCGAACGATGACGCGGCGCCAAGCCCGGGTTTCTCTTGACTCCCGCGGGCCGGTGCTTCATAACCGTAGCTATCAGGGAACGCAGCGGTTCCAACGCCTTAGGGCTCCGCGCGACCTGTGCCCAAGCCCTGCACGGCGCCCTCGCCTGGCTGTTTGGGTCCCTAGGTTCCCTCTCGGCTCCCGCTCCTTCGACTCGCCACCCACGTGGCTCGGTGGATCCACACGACCTCTCCAGCAGCCCAGACCCCAGACACGGCGACCGGCCGGCCCCTCACGATCCTGATTCAGGGCGGGATCGCGAGCGGCAAGAGCACGATCAGCCAGCTCCTCGCCGAGCGCGGGGCGGAGGTCCTCGACTGCGACCGGATCGCCCACGAGCAGCTCGAGGACCCCGAGGTGCGCGACGCGCTGCGCGAGGCCTTCGGCGCCGGGGTCTTCGCCGACGACGGCACGGTCTCGCGGCCGAAGCTGGGGGGCGTGGTCTTCAGCGATCCGCGGGCGCTGGCCCAGCTCGAGGCCTTGGTCCACCCCCGGGTCGCCAACGCGGTCCGCGCGCACCTCGCGGCGCGGGCGCGCCCCGCCGGAGAGCCTCGCGCGGTCGTGGTGGTGGACGCAGCCGTGGCCGACAAGATGCAGCTGGTCGAGCGCTACGACGTGCGCGTGTTCGTCGACGCGAGCCAGGAGACCCGCGCCGCCCGCGCCGCGGCCCGCGGCTGGGCCCCCGGCGAGCTCGAGCGGCGCGAGCGCAACCAGGAGGCCTTGGAGACCAAGCGCTCGCGCGCGAGCTACGTCCTCACCAACGAAGGGGGCCTCGAGCAGGCGGCGCAGCGCGTCGCGGAGCTCTGGGACACCCAGGTCGAACCACAGCGACGGGCCTCCTGACCCAGCCCTCGGGACCCGCGATCAGACACGGAGCAGCCCTCGCGCTGCGCTCACGGAGCAACGCATGACCACGTCCGGCAAGAAGGTCGCTCGCAAGACGAGCAAGAAGACCACGAAGAAGAAGTCGACGCGCAAGAAGGCGGCCGCGAAGGCGGGCGCCGACGACGCCGACGGCGCGGACGAGGACTTCGACGACGTCGACGACCGCGACGACGACGACCGCGACGACCGCGACGACGACGCGCCCAAGCAGGGGAGTCGGTCGCAGGGCAGGTCGGCGACCCCGGCCATGCCCAGCTTCAGCC
>JAGQRJ010000682.1 GCA_020425635.1 Planctomycetota bacterium
CAGCTCGGCAACGTGAGCCTCACCGGCTACGACGCCGCGAACCAGGTCTACTACCGCCGCGACCCGCTGAACGCCTTCAGCTACTACTTCTACGACGCGGCCGGGCGGCAAGAGCGGGTGCGCGACGGCTACGGCGAGGCGACGAGCCAGGTCTACGACCTCGCGGGCAAGGTCACCGTCTCCCTCGACGAGCTCGGCTACCCGACCTACCTCGGCTACGACGCCGCGAATCGGCGGACCACGACCACCGACGCCTACGGCAACGTGGCGACCACGGTCTACGATCGCGCGAGCAACGTCACCCGGCAGATCGACGAGCTGGGGGTCACGACCTACTTCAGCTACGACGTGCTCAATCGGCGCAGCCACACCAGGGGGGCTGCAGTTTCAGCCATTGCACTACTCGTTATGACATTTGCGGGAATGCAACAGACTATAGAATGGGCTCAATCTCACCTGCCTGGGCTTGCCTTGTCTGGGACACGACTATCACTGCTCGTCACAGCCTTCTTGAGTTCCACGCTTGTGTTGCTAGCTCTTGACTGGTTAATCAAGCCAGCTGGATCTTCGGCAACTTTGCTCGTTGGTGCCGTCGTAGATCGCCTCGTCATTCTCTCGTCGCCAGTCTGTGTGTTTCTTGCATGGGACTTGACGAGGTAGGGGCAAGCCTAACGGCGGCCCCGGACGGGAGTGGGGTGGCAGAAGCCACCTCCGGTCCGGGGTAGGGAACCGTTGCTTTGGCTTTTGAAAGACCTGCACCTGAGTCTGAAACTGTAGAGCGAGAGGCATGGAGTTCAGTGGAGTGAAGAGTGGCCCTAAGAAACGGTTCCTAAATCCGTGGTCAGCGACGCTTGCGACTCTCTCCTTCTTGCCTGTTTGGTTTGTGACCTACTTCGTCGTTGGGGGGGGGCTCGTGCCCAAGCTGCTCTGCCTGACGTCAATTAGATCTCCCCAGCCCTTACCCGGTGGTGCAGGAGTCCACCGAGACGGGACCGCAACACCACCTTGCCTTCGGCTTGACCGCGAAAGGACCGTCGCGGACGGCTACTCCCGCGGCAGGACCTCGAGGCGGAGGACCGAGCTCCAGCCTTGCTCGCCGGTCGCGGGCTCCCAGCGGGCGGGGCAGGCCTGAAAGGTCCCGGGGTCGGTCGCGATCAGCGGCAGCGAGACCCGGGCACGGACGGGCGACAGCCACACCGAGCCCTCGCGCTCGAGCGCGTCGGGGAGCGGGGCCGCGAGGCGGCAGCCGCCGGGGAGGGGGACCTCGAGCAGCCCTCCCGGGGCCGGGGGCTCGGGGAACTCGACCTCGACGCTGAAGGGCTCGCCGTAGCGCACGCGGGTCACGGGCTCGCCGCGCTGGCTGAACCACCGGCGCATCGGGCTCCCCCCCGGCTGGCTGCGAGGGATCCGCGTGGTGAACACCGCCGCGCAGTGCACGGGCCCGCGGTAGGCCTCGACCCGCACCTGCAAGCCGGGGCGGAGCATGCCGCCCCGGCGCCGGGCCCAGGGGGTCCACTCGCTCAGGCCGCCTCCCGTCCAGGCCTCGTACCAGAGCGCGTCTTGCACGTAGACCCGCACGCGCTCGCCCGGCTCCTCGCTGGCCTCGCGGGTCGCCTGCGCCAGGGCCTGGACGGCCGCGCCGCTGGTCGCGGGGTCGGCCCAGGCGGGCCCCCAGCGGGCGGCGAGGGCGTCGTTCAGCAGGTCGTCGGGGGCCGACTTGCCCGCGTCGCGCAGCGCCTGCCACAGGGCGCACAGGCCCCAGGGACCGAGGCGCTCGCGGGCCTCGAGGGCCTGCGACAACACCAGCCGCTCGCGGGCCGCGGGGCCGACTTCGTGCAGGGCCTGCGCCAGGGTCGCGAGCGCGTCGGCCGGCGTGCGCTCGGGGTCCGGGGCCGTGACCCCGCGCAGGGTGCCGGCCAACGCGCGGGCGAGGACGGCCTGAGGCACGTCGCTGCTCGTGATCGCGCTCAGGCTCCGCTGGCGGAGGTCTCCGGGGACGGCGAAGCCCGCGCGCTCGAGGCGCGTGAGCTCGAGCGCGAGGTCGGGGGAGAGCGTGCCCCAGGCGTCCGCCGGGCGCCAGCTGAGCGCGACCCGCGGGGCGAGCGCCGCCAGGGTCTCGCGCCCGCTCGGATCCCAGTCGGGCGGGGTCAGGCGCCGGGCGCGGAAGGCGGCGCGCAGGTCTTCCTCCGCGCGCAGGCCCCACAGGGTCGCCAGCGGGCGGGGGTCTTCCGCCAGCGCCTTGAGCGCGGAGAGCCCCGCGGTGGCCCAGTCGGGCGAGGCGACGACCTCGAGGCGCGCGCGCCCGCCGCGCGGGCGGGCAGGCGCCGCGAGCTTCCAGGTGGCGTCGACCCCCGGGCGGGCGAAGCCCGACCAGCGCTGGGCGCTCCACACCCCCGGCTGGAGGATCGCGAGGGAGGCCTCCGCCGCGGCGGTGAGCGCGCCGTCTTCCGAGCGCGCCTGGAGCGCGATCCGCGCCAGGGGCTCGGTCCCGAGCCGGGCGCGCAGCGGAAACACGAGCAGCACCTCGCCGCTCACGTCCAGGGCGACCTCGCGCGCTCCGACCGCCCGGCTCGGGTCGACGCGGGCGCCGCGCACGATCCGCGCCATGGCCAGGTCCACGCCGTCCTCCTCCCAGCTGACCCGCCAGCGCCCTGGGGCCGGGGGGAGCAGGCGGACCGCGAGCTCCTCGGTGTCTCCCTCGACGAGGTGCGCGGGGAGAGCCAGCTCCAGCGGGATCGCGGGCGCCGCGCCGCGCTGGATCCACGCCTCGCCCCGCGCCCCGTCGGCGGTGCGGGCGACGACGCGCAGCCAGCTCGGCTCC
>JAGQRJ010000104.1 GCA_020425635.1 Planctomycetota bacterium
CGAGCTCGCGCTCGGTCTGCGTGCTCCGCGCCGCCTCGCTGCGGTCGAGGGCGTCGAGCCGCGCCGCGAGCGCGGCGAGGGTCGCGGCCTGCTCCTGGTGTCGGGCCTCGGAGTTGCCCTCCAGGCCCTGGGCCAGAACCTCGAGGTTCTGACCCAGGGTTCCCGAGAGGTCTTGGAGGTCGCGTTGGATCGTGGCCACGTCGTCGCGCAGGAGGTCGACGGGGTCGGGCTCGCCGGTGGGCGCCTCGGGGGGCCGGATCGAGATCTCGACCTGGCTCAAGGCCACGCCGGTCGCCGCGAGGCCGACGCCCGCGAAGGCCAGGCCGACGAGGGTCGGGGCCCAGCGCTTGAGCCGACTCGGAGGGACAGGGGACTCGGGGGCGCTCATTGGACACCTCGCAGGAGGGCGAGTTCGAGGGTGAAGCCCGGGCCCATGGCGATCATGAGCCCGAACGCTCCAGGCTTGACCTCGCCGCGGCGGAGGAGCTCCTTGGCGACGAAGTGCACCGAGGCCGAAGAGAGGTTGCCGTAGTCGGCCAGGGTCTCACGGGCCGCGTCGACCTGCGACTCCTCGAGCTCGAGCACGTCGCGCAGGTTGTCGAGCACCTTCGTCCCGCCCGGGTGCAGCACGAAGAAGTCGATCTCGCCCAGGCCCAGCCCCTGGCTCTCGAGGAAGCTGTCGACCTGACCGCGCAGCTCGCGCTTGACGAGCAGCGGGATCCGCTTGGAGAGAATGATCTTGAAGCCCTCGGTGCGCAGGTCGAAGCCCATGATCTCTTCGGTGTTCGGGAAGAGCGTCGCGCGGTGGGCGAGGTATTCGAAGCTCGGCGTGCGCGCGGGCTTGTTCGACATGACGACCGCGGCGGCGCCGTCGCCGAAGATCGCGGCCGAGATCACGTTGGCCCGGGTCGCGTCGTCGAGCTGCAGGGTCAGCGAGGGCAGCTCGACCGAGAGCATGAGCACGGTCGCGTCCGGGCGGCTGCGGAGGTACTCCGAGGCGAAGGCCATGGAGGTCGCCCCCGCGGCGCAGCCCGCCTCGGTCAGCGGGAGCCGGCGGACGTCTGGGCGGAAGCCGAGCTGGTTCGAGACGTAGACGTCGAGGGCCGGGATCATGACGCCGGTGCAGCTCGTGTCGATGATCAGGTCGACCTCGTCGGGGCGGACCCCGGCCTCGTCGAGGGCCTTGCGCGCGGCCTCGACCCCGATCTGCCCGGCGACCTCGCCGTAGGTCGCGTTGCGCCCGGTGAGGGTGCGCTCGCTGAGGTAGTAGCCGGGCGGGCGGGAGAGGAAGCGCCGACGGATCCCGCTGTTCGCCACGATCTGCGCGACGAGGTCGGGGGCCTCGCCCTGCGCGGCGAAGATTCCGCGCAAGCGCTCCTCGGCCTCCTCGGCCGACAGCGTGAACTCCGGCAAGGCGACGGCAATGGATTGAACGGTGGGTGCCACGGGGGCCTCCTCGGTGGGGGTGTGCCTGACCCTGTGCAAGCACCGGGCCCAGGCCCGCGCTGCGCGTAACCCCTGCGCGAGGCACGCAGCGCAGGCCCCACGGAGCGGCGCGGCTTGCAGTCCTTCCAGACCGCTTTGTCACTCTTACACTCCGCCCGCTCCGCCGGCCGCCGACCTCGCCCCCCGCGCGCCCCAGGCGCCCCGGCGAGCGCGGCCAGGCCAGGGCTTACGCCCGGCCCCGAACTCCGCGCCAGAGGCCTCGCCGAGGCAAGGGGATTGCAGAGCGCGGGCCATGAGCACCCTGCCCCCTGCCCGCGCTTGCCTCGCTGGACTCCTCGTCGCCGGGGTCCTGGGCTCCCTGGTCGCCCTCGCCCCGCGGCCCCTGGTCGACAACGCGGTCGACGCCTGGTTCCCCAGCCGCGACCCCCGAATCCAAGACCTCCGCGCCTTCCAGGCGCGCTTCGGCGCCGACGAGGTCGTCGTCGTCGAGCTGCGCGGCGACTCGCTGACCGAGGTCGTGCGCCTGGCGGAGGAGGTCGAGCTCGCGCTCGCCGAGCAGGCCGGCGTGGCGCGGGTGATCGGCCCGGCCCAAGCCTTCTCCACCGAGCTCCAGATCCTGGGCGATCCCGAGCTCGCGCGCGACGGCATGCAGTTCGTGGCCTGGGCCTTCCAAGGCCCCTTGAACCACTCGCTGAACCTCCTGCGCCCGGACCTGCCCGCCGCGCGCGTGCTGGCGGTGCTCGCCCCCGCGGACGCCGCGACGCGCGCGGCCTTCGCGCGCCGCCTCGACGCGCTGCGCGAGGAGGCGCGCGCGGCCGGGGTCGGCCTGCGCGTGGCCGGGCAACCCCTGGTCAACCTCGAGCTCGACCGGGCCGGCGCCGAGGTCGAGACCCGCAGCATGCCCTGGCTGGTGGGCGCGAGCGTGCTCCTGCTGCTGCTGCTCACGCGCAGCGCGCGGCGGAGCCTCGCGCTGCTCGCGCCGGTGGGGCTGTGCGTGCTGGCGCTCGACGGCGTGCTCGGGCTCTGCGGCGCGAGCAGCAACCTGATCGTGGCGATCGTGAAGCCGCTGACCTTCGTGATCCTGCTCGCCACCGGCTACCACCTCCTGGTGGCCTACGAAGACCTGCGCCGCGCGGGCGCCGGGGGTTGGAGCGCCGCGCGGCAGGCCGTGCGCGCCAAGGCCACGGCCTGCGCCCTCGCCCTGAGCACGACCGCGGTCGGCTTCGGGAGCTTGGCGACCTCGGACATCGTCCCGATCCGAACCTTCGGCTGGGCGAGCGCGGTGGGCCTGCTCCTCCTCGGCCTCCCCGCCCTGCTCGTGCTCCTGCCCCTGCTCCTCGCCGGCAGCGGCGCGCCCCGCTCCAGCGCCCCCAGCCGCGTGGGCGGCTTCGTGGCCGCCCTCGTCGCGGGCTCGGCCCGCCGCTGGCCGCTCGTGCTCGCCCTCGGGCTCGGCGTCGTGCTCGCGGGCGCCCTCGGCGCCACCCGCCTCAGCCCTCAACCCCACGCGATCCACTACCTCGCCGCCGATCACCCCCTGCGCCGCGACCACGACGCCCTCGAGGCCGACGGGCTCCCCCTCGCCCAGCTCGAGGTCGTGCTCGAAGGGACGGCGCCGATCGCCAGCGACGCCGCGCTCCTCGCGCGGGTCGACGCCTGGGCGCGTCGCGTCGAGGCCCTGCCCGCGATCCACGCGCACGCCTCGCTGCTCATGATCCTGCGCGAGGCGGGCTATCGCAGCGCCCGCCGCGACGCCCTGCCCGCGCAGTCGATCGTGGCCGACGTGCTCCGCGCCCACCCGGAGGAGGTCGCCCCCTACGTCGCGCGCGAGGGGCGGGCGCTGCGCTTCTCCCTGGGGATCGAGACCCTGGCCCCCGAGCAGCTCGCGGCCCTCGAGCGCGAGATCCGCGAGGCCTTCGACGAGGAGCTCGCGGGGCAGGGCCTGCACCTGAACCTCACCGGCACCTACGCACTGCTCCTCAGCACCCAGCGCTCGCTGCTGCTGACCATGCGCAACAGCCTGCTCATGACCGCGGTCCTCATGCAGGCGGTGCTGCTCGTGTTCCTCGGCAGCCTGCGCCTGGCCCTGGCCGCCCTGCTCCCCAACGCGCTCCCGGTGGCCGCGGTGTTCGCGCTCCTCGGCGCGCTCAGCATTCCCGTCGACGTGGGCACCGCCATGGTCTCGGCGATCGCGCTCGGGATCGCCGTCGACGACACCCTGCACCTGCTCTACGCTTGGAAACACCAGGGCCTCGAGCGCGCCGCCCGCGGCACCGCGCGCGCGATCCTGCTCAGCTCGCTCGTGATCGCCGCCGGGTTCCTCGCGATCACCCCCAGCCCCTTCCTCCCCACGCGCAGCTTCGGCGCCCTCTGCGCCGCGGCCATGCTCGTGGCCCTGGCCGGCGACCTGATCCTGCTCCCCGCCTGCCTGCGCGCCCTCCGCTGCCAGCCCAACGCCCAACCGTCGCCGGCCCGCCCCGCGGCGGAGCACGCCCCCATGAGCGGCTAGCCCGACCGCCGACCACGTCGCCTCAGCCGACACCGACCCCGACCCCGACTCCGAAGGCACGGGCGAAGGCAAGCTTCGCCCCTACGGCTTGGTATGCGCGAGGGCGCCGGCAAGTCCGAGACCGACACCAACGCCGACACCGAAGGCACGGGCGAAGGCAAGCTTCGCCCCTACGGTTCGGTGAACACAGGCCTCCTCTCGGCTGGGTGAACGCGGGCCTCCTCTCGGCTGGGTGTGAACACAGGCCTCCTCTGAATGCGCGGAATCCCCGTGCCTCCGCCTTCCAAGCCGTAGGGGCGGAGCTTGCCTCCGCCCGCCGTCGCGCTCACCCGCGTCGCCTTCTTCCCGAGACCGACGCCGACCCCGAGCCCGCGACCCCGCCTGCC
>JAGQRJ010000683.1 GCA_020425635.1 Planctomycetota bacterium
CGTCGTCGTCCGACAAGGCGGGAGCCGGTCCGAGCGTAATGGGTTTACGTGGCCGGCGACCAACGCAGTCGGCGGCGACGAGGGCAAGCGAGGGCGTTGGCTGAGTTTGCGGACAGAGCCTAGTCCGAGGGGGCGGGCGCGCCCACGGGGGGCGAGCACGACGCCGGACGAACGCAGAGGCCCAAAGTAGACTGGACCCGTGAGCGCCCCCGAGAAGCACCTCCCCGGTAAGCCCCCCACCGCGACCCGCAGCGACGCGGAAGCCCGCCACGACCCCGGGACCGCGACCCGCTGCCCCTTCTGCCACGACTCCTGCGCAGCAAGCGAGGACGTGCGGGTGTGCAGCCGCTGCCTGACCCGGCACCACACCGCGTGCTGGGGCGAGGGGCACGGCTGCGCGAGCTGCGGCGCGAGCGAGCCCCTGGCGCGCCTCAGCGAAGGCGGGGTGACGCCCGCGAAGGGCTTCTTCGCCGAGCACAAGCAGGTGCTCCTGCGCTGGGAGCTCCTGCGGATCCCCTACAACTTGATCCTGTTCGGCTTGTGCGGGGTCATGCTCGGGGGGCAGGTGCTCAAGCCCGGCATGTTCCTGGAGGGCGTGTTCGCCGCCCTGGTGGCCAACGTGTGCTACACGCTCGGCCCCGGGCTCGAGGTCTACCTGCGCACCCTCGGCGTGCGCCAGCGCTGGGTCGGGCCAGCGCTGTTCGTCGCGGGGCTGCTGTTCTCCATGCTGGTCACAGCCATGGCGTGCCTGCTCAGCTGACGAAGTCCCAGGCCACCGCCGGGCAGCCGATCGAGACGACCTCGACCTCGCCCAGGTAGTCCGCGGCCCCGGGCTCGGCGAAGCCGACCTTGGGCGCGACGAAGGTCACGGTCCGCCGCGCTCGGACCGCGACCCCCAGGGGGCGGCCGGTGTCGGCGCAGAGCCCCGAGGGGATATCCACGGCCAGCACAGCGGCTTCGACGGCAGCCAGCGCCTCGACCCAGGCTTGCCCGTCGGGGCGCAGCGCGCCGCTGAGCCCCGTGCCGTAGAGCGCGTCGACGACCCACGCTGGGCGCTGGGCCGCGAGCAGGGCGCGCAGGGCGTCGCCGTCGGGCGCCAGGTCGTAGGCGACCCCGGCGCGCTCGAGGATCTCGAGGTTGATCGCGGCGTCGCCGCCGACGCGCGCGCGCGCGCCGCAGAGCACGAGGCGGGGCGCGCGCCCGAGGAGCTGCAGGTGGCGCGCGGCGACCCAGCCGTCGCCGCCGTTGTTCCCCGTGCCGCACACGATCGTGAGCGGCCCCGCGACCTCGCGCGCGATCACGCGCGCGAGCCCGCGCCCGGCGTTCTCCATGAGCACCACCCCGGGCACCCCGAGCACCTCGATCGCGCGCCGATCGACGGCGCGCACCTCCTCGCGGGTCAGCGGACGCGGGGGTTGCTGGTCGGCGCGCATGAGACCTCCTCGCGCACCCGAGGCCGGTCGGCCACAGTGCGGCATGCAGGTGGGAGGCTACATCCTCGGACCGGCGTTGGGGCGAGGCGCCACCGCGACGGTCTACGAAGCCACGGACCCCACGACGGGTGAGTCCGTCGCGATCAAGCTCTACAGCTCGACGCGCTCGCTCAAGCCGGCGGCCCGCAGGAGGTTTCAGCTCGAGCTCCAGACCCTCAGCCGCCTCGAGCACCCCGGAATCGTGGAGCTCAAGCAGGCCGGCGAGCAAGACGGCATGCTCTACGTGGTCATGGAGCTCGTGCGCGGCGAGACGCTGCAGGCGCGCCTCGACCGCGAGGGCCCGCTCTCCGAACGCGAGGCGCGGCGCGTGGTCCAGGCCTTGAGCGCGGCGGTCGACTACGTGCACCGCTGCGACGTGCTGCACCGCGACCTCAAGCCAGAGAACGTCCTGCTCAGCCCGCGCGGGCCCCTGCTCACCGACTTCGGCCTCGCGCGGGACCTCGAAGACGACAGCGACCGGCTCACCCAGACCGGCGCCCTGCTGGGGACCCCCGGCTACCTCTCCCCCGAGCAGGCCAGCGGGAGGCGCGAGCGGATCGGCAAGCCCGCCGACGTCTACGGGCTGGGCGGGATCCTCTACGCCTGCCTGACAGGCGTCCCCCCGGTCCGCGGAGAGAGCATGCCCGAGGTGATCTCCGCCACCGTCCAGGGCCAGGTGACCCCGCTGCGCGAGCTCCGCCCCGACGCGGACCCGCGCCTCGAGCGGCTGTGCCGCGCGTGCCTCGCCCTCGAGCCGAGCGAGCGCCCGAGCGCGGAGGACCTCGCCCGCCAGCTCGCCAACCCCGAGCTCGTCGCCTCCGCCCCCGGCCTGCCCTGGCGCTGGATCGTGGGCGCCTGCCTGGCGGCGCTCGCCCTCGGGCTCGGGGGGGCCCTGCAGCGCGGCCCCCAGGAGCCGCCCCCCGAGAGGGTCGCCGCCTACGAAGCGCTGGTCCGGGAGTCCGACCGCGCTGCGCGCCACCAGGCCGCCCGGCGCCTGATCGAGGACTACCCGCGCTCGGGGCTCGGCTACCTGTTCCTCGCGCAGACCGAAGCGCACACCCAGGGCGGCAGCCTCGCCCAGGCCAAGCGCCTGATCGAGCGCTCCCTGGCGCTCGACCCCGACAACGTCGAGGCCTGGCTCTTCGCGGCGAGCCTCTACGCGTCGCTGCACGACGACCCTGCGCGCTTCGAGGCGCTCGACCGCGCGGTGACCCTCTCCCCCAAGGCGGGCCTGCAAATGCGCGCCGCCCACCGCGAGGGGGCCGGCCTCCTCGAGGACGCCGAGCGCGACCTCCGCGCCTGGCTCGAGCTCACCCCGGAGTCGCACCTGGCCTGGTCCCAGCTCGCGCGCCTGCTCGGAAGGCGAGAGCGCTGGCCCGAGGCCGCGGAGGCGTTCTCGCGCGCGATCGAGCGCGCTCCCGAGGCGGCCCTCCCGCAATACTTTCGCGAGCGCTCGAGGGCCCGCCAGAAGGCGAAGCAATACGAAGGGGCGCTCGAGGACATCGAGCGCTGCGCGGCCCTCGCGGGCTCATGGAACCTGGGCCTGCGCGCCAGCCAGGCCGAGCTGCTCGTCGGGGCCAAGCGCTACCCCGAGGCCGCGGCCGCCTACCGCGAGGTCCTGCAGACGATCCCCCACCAGGTGCAGTGGCTCTTCGTCTTGAGCCAGCTCGAGGCGGCCCTCGGCAACCCCGAGGAGTCGGCCCGCCTGCTGCAGCAAGCGCACGAACACTGCCAGGACCCAGGAGGAATGGACCCGCGCCTCGTGGAGCAGGTCGAAGAGGCCTGGAAGGCGGCCCAGCGCCGGTGAGACCGGGCTCACGCCTGGAACCCCCGACCTGCGAGGATGCTAGACGGGGGGGCTCCAGCGCCCTATAGTGTCGCCCTCGCGAGGGTTACATGAAAATTGCGGTCATTGGTACGGGTTACGTAGGCCTGGTCTCGGGCACCTGCTTCGCCGACAACGGCAACGACGTGTGGTGCGTCGACATCGATCAGTCGAAGATCGACCGCCTCAACCAGGGCGAGGTCCCGATCTACGAGCCCGGGCTCGACCAAATGATCGTGCGCAACGTCGCCGCCGAGCGCCTGAAGTTCACCACCGACTTCGACGAGGCGGTGCGCTCCTCGCGGATCATCTTCATTTGCGTCGGCACCCCGCCCCAGCCCGACGGCTCGCCGAACATGCAGTACATCGTCTCGGCGGTGGAGTCGGTGGCCAAGGCCATGCAAGAGCACAAGGTCGTGGTCATGAAGTCCACGGTCCCCGTCGGCACCGCCGACATGGTGCGCGAGGCCATGAGCAAGCACACCAAGATCGAGTTCGACGTGGTCTCGAACCCCGAGTTCCTCAAGGAGGGCGCCGCGATCGACGACTTCCTCAAGCCCGACCGCGTCGTGATCGGCACCAACGACGCTCGAGTGGGCACGATCATGAAGGAGCTCTACGACCCCTTCGTGCGCACCGGCAACCCGATCCTGGTCATGGACAACACCTCCGCCGAGCTGACGAAATACGCGGCCAACGCGCTGCTCGCGACGCGGATCTCGTTCATGAACGAGCTGGCCAACCTGGCCGACCGCGCCGGCGCGGACATCAACGAGGTGCGCAAGGGGATCGGCACCGACTCGCGGATCGGGCACAGCTTCCTGTTCCCAGGGATCGGGTTCGGCGGCTCCTGCTTCCCCAAGGACGTGGACGCCCTCGGCCACACCGCCGAGCGCCACGGGCTGCACCTGGAGATCCTGCGCGCGACCAACTCGGTCAACGCGAAGCAGAAGACCGTGCTGTTCCACAAGATCAAGGCCCGCATGGGCGACCTCAAGGGCAAGCGGGTCGCGATCTGGGGCCTGGCCTTCAAGCCCAACACCGACGACATGCGCGAGGCCCCCTCGCTGACCGTGATCGAGGCGCTCCTCGCTGAGGGCGCGACGGTGTGCGCCTACGACCCCGTGGCCCAGAAGACCACCCACGAGGTCCTCGGCGACCGGATCGACTACGCCAAGAAGCCCTACGACGCGCTCCAGGGCGCCGACCTGCTCGCGATCTGCACCGAGTGGAACGAGTTCCGCCGCCCCGACTGGGAGCGGATCCGCGCGAGCCTCAAGCAGCCGCTGATCTTCGACGGACGCAACATCTACTCGCCCAGCAAGGTCGAGGAAGACGGCTTCGAATACTACGGGATCGGCCGCGGGCGCAAGCTCGAGAACCTCGCAGCGGCCCAGTGACGCGCACCGTCATCACCGGCGGCGCGGGCTTCATTGGCTCGCACCTCTGCGACCACTTCGTGGCCGCCGGCCACGAGGTGATCTGCATCGACAACCTGCTCACCGGCAGCCGAGACAACGTCGCGCACCTCGACGGGAACTCGAAGTTCCGCTTCGTGCTCCACGACGTGACCCGCTACATCGAGGTCGAGGGCCCCGTCGACAACGTGCTGCACTTCGCGTCGCCGGCCTCGCCCGCCGACTTCGAGCGGATCCCGATTCAGATCATGAAGGTCGGCGCACACGGGACCCACAACGCCCTCGGCCTGGCCAAGGCCAAGGGCGCACGCTTCCTGCTCGCGTCGACCAGCGAGGTCTACGGAGACCCGGAGGTCAACCCGCAGCCCGAGAGCTACCTCGGGCGGGTCAACCCGATCGGGATTCGCGGCGTCTACGACGAGTCCAAGCGCTTCGCCGAGGCGCTGACCATGGCCTACCGCCGAGTGCACAAGGTCGAGACCCGGATCGTGCGGATCTTCAACACCTACGGCGAGCGCATGCAGCTCCGCGACGGACGCGCGCTCCCGAACTTCATCACTCAGGCCCTCACCGGGGAGCCGATCACGCTCTACGGCGACGGGAGCCAGACGCGCTCCTTCGGGCACGTGAGCGACCTCGTGCGCGGGCTCGACCTGCTCCTGCACGGCGACGTGTGGGAGCCGGTGAACATCGGCAACCCCGACGAGGTCTCGCTCTTGACCGTGGCCCAGGAGGTCATGGAAATGACCGGGACCCAGAGCGAGCTCGTCTACCGTGAGCTGCCGCCTGGCGACCCCAAGGTCCGCCGACCGGACATCACCCGCGCGCGCGACCTGCTCGGCTGGTCGCCCTCGGTCTCACGCCGCGAAGGCTTCGAGCGCACGATCGCGGACTTCAAGAAGCGGCTGAACGCTTAGGCGCGTCGCGCCGCCCAGGAGGGCATATGCGGATTCTCGTCACCGGCGGCTGCGGATTCATTGGCTCCGGCTTCCTGCGCTACGCCCTCGCCCAGGACGGCGTCGAGCGGGTGGTCAACCTCGACGCGCTGACCTACTCGGGTCGCCTGGAGAACGTCGCGGAGCTCGAGGGCGACGCGCACTTCCGCAACGTCGTCGGAGACATCACCGACGCCGACCTGGTCTCCAAGCTCATGCAGGAGGAAGACCCGACCCACGTGGTCCACTTCGCCGCCGAGAGCCACGTCGACCGCTCGCTGTTCGCCGCGCGCTGCTTCGTGAGCACGAACATCGACGGCACCTTGTGCCTGCTCGAGGCGACCCGCGCGCGGCAAGAGGCGACAGGCAAGGAGCTGCGCTTCCTCCAGATCTCGACCGACGAGGTCTACGGAGACCTCGAGACCGAGGAGGACTTCTTCGTCGAGACCATGCCCCTCGACCCGCGCAACCCCTACTCCGCGACCAAGGCCGGCGCCGACCTCCTGGCCCTCGCCTTCGCCCGCACCCACGAGCTCTGGCTGGTGGTGACCCGCAGCTCGAACAACTACGGGCCCCGTCAGTTCCCCGAGAAGCTGATCCCGCTCATGATCACCAACGCGCTCGAGGGCAAGCAGCTCCCCGTCTACGGCGACGGGAAGAACGTGCGCGACTGGCTGTGGGTCGACGACAACTGCGCCGGGGTGTGGGCCGCGCTCACCCGCGGCAAGCCCGGCGAAGCCTACAACCTCGGCGGCGCGAGCGAGCGCCAGAACCTCGACGTGGTCAAGGGGATCCTCGCGGCCCTCGACAAGCCCGAGTCCATGATCACCTACGTCAAGGACCGCCCAGGTCACGACCGGCGCTACGCGATCGACTTCAGCAAGGCCGAGCGCGAGCTCGGCTTCCGCCCGAAAATGACCTTCGAGCAAGGCCTCGAGCGCACCGTGGCCTGGTACCGCGATCACAGCGACTGGTGGCGCAAGCTCAAGGGCGCCTCGTTCCAGGACTACTACCGCGAGCACTACGGCAAGCTGGGGCTCAAGAGCGAGGGCTAGCCCGCAATGCTCACCACGAAGTGGTGAGTTTGCGGGCTAGCGCAGCGCGCCCAGCACCCGCGCGGGACGATCGGTTTGGATCACCTGGGCGCCGCCGCGAGCGAGCTTGCGATAGAAGCGCTTGCAGCCCAGGACGTCCTTGGCGCCGAGGGCGTTGAGCCAGGCTCGGCAGTTCGCGGCCGCGAGCGCCGCCCGCACCTCCGGGGTCAGCTGCTCGAGCGCCTCGAGGTGGATCGCCGGGGGATCGAACTCCGCGATCAGCGCGCGCACCTCCGCGAGGTTCCGACCCTTGGGCAACACGCGCAGGCGTGGTTCGAGGGCCCGGCCCCGGCGGAGGAGCGCCGGGTTGCTGTCGAACACCAGCACCGACTCGACCATGTGCTCCGCCTGCAGGGCGGCGACCACCAGGTCGATCCGGTCGGTCTTCAGGTCCAGGTCGAGGATCACGCGTCCGCGGGCGGCGCGCAGCGCCTCCTCGAGGGTCGGGATCCGTCCCTGGGGGAGCAAGCGCACCGCGCGCAGCTCGGCGAGGGTCAGGTCGCTGA